>PBIQ01000012.1 GCA_002720485.1 Acidimicrobiaceae bacterium | reverse complement strand
TATTGCATTTCGCGTTTGTCGATATTGGCTCTTTCGACTGTTTCGCCAGCTCGGAAAGTTTTTTCAATCACTGCGCCCGTTCGAATATTTTTGAGTTTGCTTCTAACGAACGCGTGCCCCTTGCCGGGTTTCACATGCTGGAATTCAATCACTTGCATGAGGTTTTCGTCGAGCACTAACGTCCAGCCATTCTTTAGTTCATTAGTAGATATAGCTACCATTATGCTCCTAGAGTCTCACAGTATTAGGGTTCCACTCTAACCGGATAGAGTTAGGCTTGTGGCGACTTTGCGCTAAGAGTTAACCGCCTTGCACCTGTTTCTGTGATTTCGTAAAGATCTTCCCACCGGACCCCACAAGTATCTGTAAAGTAAATACCTGGTTCAATGGTTACCACCATTCCGGGCATTAATTTTTCCTCACTTCTGCCGTTGATCGCAGGGGATTCGTGGATATCGAGCCCTACACCATGTCCTGTCCCATGGATAAAAGATTCTCCCCATCCTGCTTCTTCGATTTTTGAACGACACCTTCGATCTAATTCGTCACATGGCATATCTGGTTCAAGGCTTCTTACTGCCTCTTCTTGTGCTTCGAGAACTGTGGTCAAATATTCTTGTTGAAGTTTGCTGGGTTCGCCTATCACAAATGTTCTTGTCATATCTGATCGATATCCATCAACGACTGCTCCTACGTCGACTATAAGCAAGTCGCCTTGAACAATTCGCCTTGTAGTCGGTAGTGCATGGGGTTTGGAACTGTTCACACCAGATGCAACTATTGTCTTATAAGCATTCCCTGCTGCACCGTGCTGTCGTATTTTGTTATCAAGAAATGCGGCTACTTCCATCTCTGATACATTTTCAGAGAAAAGAGGAATGGTATCGGTGAGAGCTTTATCAGCGATCTTTGCCGCGAGTGAAATTCGTTCAACTTCGAATTGATCTTTTTGCGCTCGTAATGTTTTTAAAGGACTGGATGAAATCAGTTCGGTTCCGGTGCTCTCCTTAAGCTGGTTAACAGTTTCCCAACTTACTAAATTAGCGTCGAGGTTAATGATTCTAGCTCTAGCGAGCTTCGATACGTCCTCGATAAGGTTTTTCGATATAGAAATTTCAGCAGGTGACTGGGCTTCTCGTACCTCTAGAGGTCCCTGTTCTTGGTATCTCTGATCAGTGAGAAGAACGAATCTTTCATGATCTAAATAGACAATTGCGTTGATTCCAGTAAAGCCTGTGAGCCATTGAACGTTCGAAGGGTCTGTAACAACTAGTGATTGACTCTCTAAAAGCATAGAGCGAACTTTATCTGGCCGTGCAGAAAGGTCTAATGGGCTGAAGGAATGCTCTGCAGACGAGGATTTCATTTCAGAGAGTCAGCTAGAGCATGCACTGCCAATTCATAGCCATACCCTCCGAAACCCATAATTGACCCTGTCGCCACTGGTGCTACAACTGAAGTGTGGCGCCACGGTTCACGAGCATTAGGGTTTGAAATGTGGAGTTCAACTATGGGTCCTTCGAAGGCTGCTAGAGCGTCATGTATAGACCACCCATAGTGGGTGAGCGCACCAGGGTTAATGATGATCCCTTGATATGTGTGTCGAGCTGACTGTATCTCTTCGACGATGCTTCCTTCATCGTTATATTGCCGGTGAGTGAGCTCAAAGCCATATTCTGTAGCTACTGATTCAGCGCGACTAACATGGTCTTCAAGAGTCGATTCGCCATAGACTTCTGGCTCTCGCTGTCCAAGTAAATTAAGATTCGGGCCGGATATTAGTAGGATGCGTGTCACTGCAAGGCCTCCATTGCTTGTATAAGAATTTCTTGATCTTCAATTTTTACTACTTCGATTCCTTCTGGGCCATCAAGAACAAAAGAAATACCATCTACTGCCTTCTTGTCTCTTTGAAACAGAGAAACAAGCTGACCCCAATCATATGAAGATGGAAGCTTATATGAAAGGCCATAGTGCTCTAAAACTGTTTCATGCTCTTCGACACGCTTTTGGTCGATTCTCCCAAGTATTTTCGCTATTTCTGCCGCATAGCGGATGCCGATAGCAACTGCTTCACCATGGGCAAGAGAGAAATCTTTTTCCATTTCAAGAGCATGGGCGAGAGTGTGTCCATAATTCAAGATGGCCCTGCGACCTGTTTCTCGTTCGTCTTCTCGAACAATCTCCGCTTTCAACTGAATACATTTCATAATCTTTCCAGCTAAATCCTGCTGGTCAAGATCTTGTGCCCCTAGAAAGTGATACTTTGCAACTTCCCCATATCCGCATCTCCATTCGCGTTCTGGTAAAGACGACAAAGTCGATATATCGCAGACGACTCCTACTGGCTGCCAGAAGGACCCTACAAGATTCTTTCCTTCTGAAAGGTTCACAGCGGTCTTTCCACCGATCGCTGCATCTACCATTCCCAAAAGGGTCGTTGGAGCATGAATAACATCAACGCCGCGATGGTAGACAGCGGCTGCAAATCCTGCTACATCAGTGACAAGTCCTCCCCCAATAGCAACTACGACGTCAGTTCGAGTCAGTCCCCATTGAGCCCATCTGCTACACAAATCTTCAACTGTCTTAAGGGTTTTTGCCCTCTCACCGTTGTCGATGTGAAATATTTCGTGCTCTGCATTTATGGACGGAATGATACCTATATTTGACTGGGTCACTAGTGCGACTTTTTGAACACGATCAGGCAAAAGGGAGTCAAGTGCCTCCTCAAGACATTCCGCTCCAATAAGAACTGGATATGTTCTTTCTCCTAAATCGACTTGTATCTGGTTCATCTCCACAACTTGAGAGTAGCCATTACAGAGGGCTTCTGTGCGGAGTTATTTCTAATCCGAAGGAATTATTCAGAAATTTTTTGGATTACTGCACTCTGCATAATCTCAAAAGGTGCGTCTTTCTGCGTCCAAAGCGTATATTGTAAAGCGGCTTGGTGGACGAGCATCCCTATTCCATTAATCGTACGCGCACCAATACTGCTTGCATTTTTTAAAAGCTCTGTTTCAAGGGGGTGATAGATCAGGTCAACTATTATCTGGTGTTTGTGAATATTGTCGATGGGTACAGGAGTATTTCCTTCATTCCCAGTTCCCTGCATCCCTATCGGCGTTGCATTGATTATCACGTCCGCTCGATCACTCTCAGTTATAGATCCGACTCTGCCCACATGGCCTGCTAACGCTGCGGCTCTTTCCGATTTTGAAACGTTCCGGCTTGTAACGGTTACTTCTGAAGCGCCAGCTTCTCCCAGAGCTAAAGCAACAGCTTTTGCTGCTCCTCCGGCGCCAATAATCAGGCAGGACTTTCCTTCAACTGCCTCCTCAGTTTCTGTTTCTAATGCTCGAAGGAATCCTTCTCCATCTGTATTGTGACCTACAAGGGTCCCTCCATTTTTCGAAACACAATTAACTGCTCCTAATTTTTCTGCATGACGAGTCATGTCATCGACCAATTTGGCGACAGTTGCTTTATGGGGCATGGTGACGGAAATCCCACCTACATGTTGTTGGCGCATTTCCTCAAGGAGATCACCGACATGTTCTGTTGCTATATTTACGGCAGAGTAACTCCAATTAACTTGATCATGCTTAAATGCAGCATTGTAAATCGTCGGAGACAAAGAGTGGAGAACTGGATCTCCGATCACTGCTGCAACCGTTTCACCTTGAGAAGGGATAGGGAATCTAGCCACAACCAAGATCTCTTTCTATACAAATAAGTTTGGCTTGTTGAAACTCCTGATTTGTGGTCGCAAATGTGTGAGAGCCAGGTCCAAATTCATCAGTGCGGACATAATAGAGCCAATCACCTGATTCAGGATTTAGCGCTGCGTCCAAAGATTGCTTTCCAGGAGCAGCGATTGGGCTCGGAGGTAAACCTGCATAGATTCTTGTGTTGTAAGGAGAGTCAACTTCAAGATCGCTTTGAGAGAGCTCTCTATCACCTTCAAGTGCATAAACTATTGTTGCATCGATGCCGAGATTCATTCCCACTTCGAGCCTGTTATAAATTACGCGCGCTATCTTTCCCCGATCAGGGTCAATTTGTGCTTCTTCCTCTATCAAAGAAGCAACAATTAGAATTTGATAAGGACTAAGACCTAATGCCGGTGATAGCTCAGCAAGTGATACTTCATTAGCTACAACATCAAATTGGGCGACCATTCTGTTGAGAAATGACTGCTCATCTTGCAATGCTGCCTCAGCTATATCATAAGTCTCTGGGAAATATATTCCCTCGCGAATAAGTCCCAGCCAATCATCTCCAAATACTCTAGGAGTCTGAGACGTAGCAATGGCTAAATCAAGTTCACTGGGATCGAAAGAAGGTACTTGTTGCAACAGGACATCCTTCATTTCAACAAGTGTCAGACCTTCTGGAATCGTAACAAAAAAGCGTTCTTCTATTACCTCCGCTGGCCCTCTTTCAAGACTTTCTCTGGCGTCCCATACAGCACTATTTATCTGGAATGTGTATTCTCCGGCTTGGAAGTCTGATGCATTTTTAAAACGGAGGTAGTACCGGAATACTGTACTATTAGCAACCACGTCGTTCTCAGCTAGGATCCTAGCGATGTCATCCGTTGTAGCCCCTTGCGGGATTTCAATCACAAGCTCTGCCCCTGGTTCTCCAGGCGGGTCGAGTTGATCGTCAAGCCACCCGCGAACAAAGTTATATGTGAGAAATCCAATGATGATAATAATTGAGGCGAAAATCGCAAACCGAAGAGCCGTATTAAAGCGGGGTGGAAGTCGCTCCCACTCTCGGTCATCATAATATTCGTCTTCATACCAGGGAGGAAGATCACGAGGTTGGATAGGTCGATCAGGTCCTGTTGGTGCTTCTACTGGTAATGCGGGGTATTCGGCTGCGTATGGATCCTGAAAGCTAGTGGGAGTTGTATCTTCGCGGGAGTCAAAGTCGCCGTAATCTATTTCTCCCTCTTGTCCATCTGGAATTGTTGGGTACATAGATAATGCATCGTCAGAATCACTAGTAATGTCATTTTCTTCGCTACTGGCTTCTTCAGATTCTCTACCGGTCTCATCCATTAGTCGTTTACCGCTTCTCTGGGGGAGGAGCCCGTACCTATCCTGTGATCAAGCCATGCTTGTAGGATTATTGATGCAGCTACCTGATCAACTATGGCCTTCTGCTCTTTCTCTGAAATTCCTTGTTCTCGCAGGACTTGTTTCGCTGTGGTCGTGGTGAACCTTTCGTCATATGTCTCAACAGGAATTCCAGTGATTTCCTCTAAAAGTTTAGTTTCTTCGAGAATATTCTGTGCTGCGGGGCCTAAGCTTCCATCAAGAGATCTAGGCAGGCCAACAACAAGAAGCTCGACTTCCCACTCCTCAGCAATGTCTTTAATGGCTTCGTGATCTTTTCTCATTTGAGCAGTTCGATGAAGTACGGAAAGCGGGGTGGCTACTGTCATTTCCTGATTACTGATTGCTATACCGACCTTCTTTGATCCGATATCTATTCCGAGAACCCTCAAAACAGTCCCTATTTTTTCTCTACGAGGCCACGGATAGTGTCCAGCGCCTTTGGTAGCGCTTTGGATTCTTTCCCACCAATCATTGCAAATTTCTCTCCTTTGCCTCCTCCGCCCTTGATTATCTTCGCTGCTTCAGAAAGTAAATCCCCTGCTTCGATACTACTGTTTTCTGAAATTGCCGCAGCTACAGAGACTCCCCCATTTTCTGTCGCTGAGCCAACAACTGCGATCTCAATTTCTGGTAGAGCCTGCAAACCCATAACAAGTTCTCGTAATTCATCTCTCCTAATCCCATCGAGCTGCTGAACTACGACTCCATTGATGGCTGTCTCTTTCAAATCTTGAATATTCTGACGCGCCGCAAGCGATCTCAAACCCTCAACCTCATTTTGCAGGTCCTCTATTTCGCGGAGCTTTTTCTCTAGGCCTTCAATGAGATTCGCTGGAGGAACCCCAATGAGCGTAGCTGACTCACCAATTACTAGGTCCTGTTCACGAAGTAAATTCACCGAGGCAGTCCCTGCAGCAGCTTCTATGCGCCTGATGTTTGAGCCTATTGAACTCTCCGACAGAATTTTGATTGGACCGACATCACTTAGGTGATTTACGTGAGTTCCTCCGCAAAGCTCAATGGAGTTATCTCCTGCTTTAAGAACACGAACTTGATCACCATATTTATCTCCGAAAAACGCGATGGCTCCCATTGTTTTTGCTTCCTGCATGCTGGTTTCAATAATTTCCATCTTTCCATCAGAAAATATCTCTGCATTAGCCATATCTTCGATGCGCTCTATCTGATCCTTCGTTAGCGGTTCGAAATGGCTGAAATCAAAACGTAGCCTTTCTGGCCCTACCCATGAACCTTGCTGTTTAACGTGCTCCCCTAGAACTTCTCGAAGCGCCCAATGTAGGATATGTGTTCCGGTATGGTGCCTCTGGACAGCTAATCGATGGGGTATATCTATAGCTCCTATCACCTTGTCTCCGGCTTTAAGCTCCCCTGAAATAGAGCTAAAAATATGTCTATGTTGGCCTGCGGCCCCATAAATTGTACTTTCGATGTAGGCAGAACCGTTTTCTCCTTTTATGGTTCCCCGGTCGCCAACTTGGCCACCTGCTTCAGCGTAGAAGGGAGATCGGTCTAAGATAATTGAGTCTTCGTCGCTATAGAGGACTTCTGCTGAAACTTCACTCGACTCGTAGCCTTCGAAATTAGTGGGCCCATGTTTCTCAAAGATCCTCTGGAAATTAGCGTTTGATGTCTGTGTATCGTCTTTTTGACTGAGGTCCCGACGCCCTCTGTCGCGTTGTTCCGCCATGAAAACAGAAAAGCCCTCTAGATCAACTTCGATCCCTCGTTCATTGGTAATCTCTTGCGTTAACTCAATTGGGAATCCATATGTGTCGTGCAATTGGAAAGCAACTTCGCCGCTAAGGTCCTTTCCCTTCTCCAGTTTGGAAAGGTGTTTCTCAAGAATGGAAATTCCCGTATCTAAGGTCTGGCGAAATCCCATTTCCTCTCGCTCTAGGACTTTTTTAATCTGAGTTCGGTTCTGGCCCAACTCTTGATATGCGTCTTCCATTTGATCTATCACGGCATCGGCAAGATCCCCCATGATTGGCTCCTGAACGTCCAGTAGGCGTGCATGACGAACAGCTCTTCGAATGATCCTTCGCAACACATACCCCCTGTCTTCGTTACTTGGAATGACCCCATCATTTACCAAAAACGTGGTTGATCGAGCATGGTCAGCGAGGATATGAAGAGAAACAATGTTTTCTTCAGAGTTGGTCTTTTTGTTGCAAACTTTTGAAACGGTTGAAAGAAGAGCTTGGAATTCATCCGTTTCCCAAACGGAATCCACTCCTTGGAGGACAGAAAGTACTCTTTCTAAGCCAGCCCCTGTATCAATTGAGGGATTCGGTAATGGAACTTGGGTTCCATCTTTTTGCTGGTCGTATTGCATAAATACGAGATTCCAAATTTCTATAAATCTATCCTCAGCATCAGGGTTCGCAGGACCTCCGTCGGGGCCATACTGAGCGCCCATATCCCAAAAGATCTCTGAACAAGGTCCGTTTGGCCCTGTATCTGCCATTCTCCACCAGTTGTCGTCATCTAGACGCTGGATCCTCTCAGATGGCACACCGACTTCATTTAGCCAAATCTCTGCAGCCTCATCGTCCGTCTCATGAACTGTCACCCAAAGCCGGTCCTTGTCCAGGTTCAGTACTTCAGTAAAGAACTCCCAAGCCATTGGTATTGCTTCGTTTTTAAAATAATCCCCAAAGCTAAAGTTTCCCAGCATTTCGAAGAACGTCAGATGTCTGGTAGTTCGCCCCACTTCCTCCAAGTCATTATGCTTACCTCCAGCGCGAACACACTTTTGGACAGTAGTTGCTCGCTTATAAGGCGGGGGTTCATTTCCTAAAAAGTAACTCTTAAACGGCACCATTCCAGAATTTGTGAACAGCAAGCTCTCATCATGAGGGATCAAGCTTGAAGATGGAACTAGCGTATGTCCGCTATCTTCAAAAAACTCTGTAAATACCTTCCGGAGCTGTTGTGCTTTCATTATTACGATTCTACCCTGCGGAAGCTCATCGCTTGTTTCTTATATAAATTCCAATATGGTTCTTATGTTTTTATTTGGCTTCGGAAAAGTCGGAGAGCTAAGACTTTGGCAAGTCGGATGCCACCTTTTAACATTGATGCAACTTGCGTTATTGGCTTAGTAAAGATGCTGTACGTAAGGCCAGATACGAAATTCGCTCTTGATGTTATTTTTTCAGCAGTATCGATTAAGCCGTCAACTCGGTGGTACTCCCGTTCTATCCCATGTGCTTGCTCTTCTAACCTGCCAGCAGCTAGCTCGACGGTATTTTGAATCTTGGTAGTAAGTTCTGTGAGGTCTTCTATCGTCTGGCGTAGCTTAATAACTAGATGCGATAGAGTCATCACAACACCAAGAGCAGCAATAGCCACTAAAACTGTTACAAGCTCCCAAGCAGTCATACTTTCGATCCAATCTGTGGAGAAACTTGGAAATATTCTCTTTTATTTTTCACTCGTGTCTTCTTCCCCATGGGTTGATGGTTCATAATATCTATGAGAATTGAATTTGTCAGGTCGATATTGCTGGTCGACCCAACCTTCAGGAAAGTCATGCGGGTATTTGTACCCGTCGCCATGACCGAGCCCTTTTGCTCCCGAATAATGACTATCTCTTAGGTGCTTGGGAACGTCTCCTCTGTATGCTCTAGCATCTTCAAGAGCTGAAAATATAGCTTTTGTGACACTATTAGATTTAGGTGCTTTTGCAAGATAAATAACTGCGTGGGCAAGGTTTAGTTGCGCTTCTGGGAATCCAACGAACTCAACTGCTCTTGCAGCTGCATCCGCTATTAACAAAGCTCGTGAGTCGGCCATGCCAATATCTTCAGAAGCGAGAATAACCAAACGCCGCGCTATGAATCGAGGGTCTTCGCCAGCATCGATCATGCGTGAAAGCCAATAGAGACCTGCATCCACATCCGAGCCGCGAATACTCTTAATAAATGCTGAAATCGTGTCATAATGTTCGTCTCGGCCATATTGCAATGCTTGAACTCCGATTGCCGCTTCGGCATCTTCAAGCCCAACCACTTGATTGGCTTCATCATTTCGTGCACGCGCTAAGGCAACGGCGACTTCTAGACTTGTCAGACATTGTCGCCCATCGCCTTCTGATGAATTTGCTATATGTTCGAGAGCTTCACTGGTCGCTTCAGCATCTTCATGAGCGAGGGCTTTAGAGAGCAAATTCAATAGATTTGCATGGCTTAAGGGATTCAGGCGGAAAAGTGTACTTCTGCTTAATAAGGGAGCATTTACTTCAAAATATGGGTTTTCGGTCGTTGCGCCGATCAATACTATTAGTCCTGTTTCGACGGCTGATAACAATGTGTCTTGCTGTGCTTTGTTAAATCGATGAACCTCATCCAAAAAAAGAATGGTTCCCTTTCCATACTCACCGAGCATTTTTTCAGCCTGAGATATGACTTCCCTTACATCCTTAACTGTTGCTGAAACTGCTGAGAGCTGCACAAACGCCTTTTCAGTGAACTGCGCTATTAATCGCGCTATAGATGTCTTACCTGTTCCCGGCGGCCCCCAAAAGACAACCGACGAAACCTTATCTGCTTCTATCAACGCCCTCAGAGGACTGTTGGGCCCCAAAAGATGTTCTTGCCCTACAACGTCCTCAAGCCGAACTGGGCGCAATCTATTCGCTAGAGGTGTTTGGTTGCGTAGACGCTCTTTCATGGAAGAAGTAAATAAGTTCTCTTGATCGCCCACGTCTAGAAACTACTTGAAAATTTTCTTGTAGGTGGGAAAACGAAGATTTCATCTATCTAATGATCATTTGCAGAAGGAGAAGTATTTGAGACTAGAATCTGAATATGAGCTCAAGCGAACCCAGTCGACATGAGGTTTCGAGTTTCGAAGACGTAATGGGACCTGCATCGAGTTACAAATCCGGTACGGCTACGATTATTCATCTCAATCCCGAAGACAAAGATACGGGTAGGAGAATTGTTGATTTCTTTTCTGGCTTAGCATACGGAACAGATGGAAGTTTCGAGAAAGTAGCTGAGGGCATTTATCTTTTAACCCCTGCAGGAATGGCTGGCCCCTCCTCTTTCAGCCCTGAAGAATAACCGTCTTCTTTTTTTGTATCTAAGTACTTGGAGGGACCAGTCGAAGTCCCAGCTCCTCTAAGTGGTTGCTTTCTAATTGGGTAGGTGCGTTTGTCAGAGGATCAGCCCCAGATTGGGTCTTTGGAAAAGCAATAACTTCTCGTATATTTTCTTCGCCGGATAGAATCGCCGCCAACCGGTCTATACCAAAAGCGAAGCCTGCATGTGGCGGAGCCCCATAGCGAAATGCATCTAGCAAGAAACCAAATTTCTCATTTGCTTCAACTTCCCCGATACCTAAGATTTCAAAGATTTTAGACTGAATTTCAGGAGTATGAATCCTTACACTTCCTGATCCTAATTCCCACCCGTTTAACACAAGGTCATAGGCCTGAGATCGTATCTCCAAGTATTCCTCACCCTGAGCCGAATTAAGCTTCTCTAAATCTTCTAGGTGCGGCATGGTAAATGGGTGGTGGGCTGGAATAGGACGTCCATGGTCTCCAACTGACTCGAAGAGTGGGAATTCAGTGATCCATAGGTATTTCAGCTCACCAGAATTAACTGGTGGCCTGCCTATCTCTAAGCGGAGAAGACCAAGCACATGGTTAACCGTCCTTCGTTCGTCAGCAACAATGAGAATCATGTCTCCGGGTTGCGCCGAAAGGCTGGAATGAATTCCTTCTATCTCACCATCAGACATAAATTTTGTTAGCGCCCCATCAAGTTTTCCTTCATCACCTACCCTGAACCAGGCAAGGCCCTTCGCCCCCCAACTTTGACATTTTTCTGTTAAGGCATCAATAGCATTTCGAGCTAAAGCGTCAGATCCGCCCTCGTGTAAGATCCCTTTGACACAGTCAACTTTAAACACGTTTGCATCTGTGTCTTCAAATATTTCAGTTAGGTCGACCAATTCCATCCCAAATCGTGTATCGGGCTTATCAGACCCGAATCTTTCCATGGCATCATTCCACGTCATGTGGGGTATTTCATCAGGCCGAAGCCCTGTAATCGCTTCAGTCGAGTTCTTAATAGCTTCAGAAACAAAGTTAATAATGTCTTCTTGATTTGCGAAGCTTGCTTCCATATCTAATTGCATAAATTCGAACTGTCTGTCAGCCCTTAGATCTTCATCTCGTAGGCATCTTGCTATTTGGTAGTACCGATCAATTCCGCCGACCATGCAGAGTTGTTTAAAGATTTGGGGGCTTTGCGGAAGAGCGTAAAAATTTGTTGGGTGCAGTCGAGAGGGCACGACAAAATCCCTTGCTCCTTCAGGGGTCGACGCGATAAGCATTGGAGTTTCAATCTCAACGAACCCTTGCTTTTCCATTGCAAAGCGAATTGCACTATTAACTTTTGCCCGAATTCGAAGATTTTTCTGCATTCGAGGCTTTCGCAGATCTACATAGCGATGACGGAGTCGAATATTCTCATCAACATCTGTCCTCTCGTGCATTGGAAATGGTGGGGGTTCAGCTACGGATAGCACCTGTACTTCACAGTCCCCTATTTCAATTTCTCCAGTTTGAAGCTTTTCGTTGCTTTTACCTTCGAATCTTGTTCGGACCGTCCCAGTAATAGCGATAACGTATTCAGATCGCAGATCGAGTTTCTCGTCGACAACACATTGAACTATTCCTGTGTGATCACGTAAGTCGATGAAAGCCAAATGCTCACTATGAACTCGGCGCGTGTCTACCCACCCACAAACTGTTACTTCTGAGCCAACATCACCTGAACGTAGTTCGCCGCAGTAATGAGTTCGCATTGTCATTGGGAGTACCTCTCTTTAAGACTCGCAGCCAGAGCATTTACCAAGTTACTTCTTGATACACGTTCTTGGGAGCCATCTCCTCGTAAGTCTCGAAGGGTAACTTCATTTTTCTCAAGTTCATCATCTCCAACAATAATTGCAAACAAAGCTCCTGATCTGTCAGCAACTTTCATCTGCGCTTTGATCGAACGGTCACCAAAGCTACGATCTGCGCCGAATCCATGAGCTCTAATTTCGTTAGTGATTTGAGTAGCTTGAGAGCCACCGGTTAGATCTACGACGAATACATCGAGGGGTTTGCTATCTCCTACCTGCAGCCCCTCAGCTTCGCAGGCAAGCAGGATTCGATCTACACCAAGTGCAAAGCCAATGCCCTGTGTGGGAGGGCCCCCAAGCTCTTCTATAAGGCCGTCGTATCGGCCGCCACCTCCAACTGCATTTTGAGCTGTTTGCAATTTGTCCGCTGCGAACTCAAAGGTCGTTCGTGTGTAGTAGTCAAGTCCGCGAACCAGCCGCGGCGATACAACAAACGGTATGCCTACAGAAGTGAGCCCATCGCATACAGATTCAAAATGGTTTCCATCTTCAGGCGAAAGAAAATCTTGTATTGTTGGTGCAGAACTTATCACTTCAAGGTCTTCCTCCCTTTTAGAGTCCAAGACTCGGAGAGGGTTTTTCGCCAACGTCTCTCTTGATTGTGCGCTGAGGCTTCCGGATGCTGTTGAGAGGTAGGCGAAAAGTTCTCGATTATACGCCCCTCTCGTCTCTCTATTTCCAAGCGAATTGATCAGAAGGGTAATATGTTCAAGCCCAAGCGACTCATAGAACCTCCAAGCTAGTGTGATTATTTCTATATCAGCCGCAGGGTCTTCCTCACCTATAATTTCAGCACCAACTTGGACAAATTGCCTAAATCGTCCTGCTTGAGGTTTTTCATATCGAAATTGCGGGCCTTCGTACCATACTTTCCATGGGGTTGTCGGACGATGCTGGGCAAATGCTCTACAGATACTCGCCGTTAACTCAGGGCGCAGAGCTAGGTCTTGTGGAGCCTTAGGATCTTTGTCCTGAAAAGTAAACATCTCTTTGGAGACGACTTCAGTATCCTCGCCAAGTCTCATGAAAACACCGAGATCTTCAAACATTGGAGAAATTACCTGTCCATAACCGAACCTCTGAGCAAGTTCGGCAAAAGATTTAAGGGTCCACCTCCATTTTGCAGCTTCTTCAGGAAGTATGTCTCTTGTTCCTCGAGGGGATTGATAATGGGATTTGCTCATGCGAAAAGAATACAGGAGCTATCTAGGGCCGAATGTGATATTGGCAAACCTCTGCTCTTCTCGAAGGTATTTTTTGACTCTCAAGACGTTCTGCTCCAATGGTAATCAAGCGCTTCGGCCAGACGGTTTACTGCAGCATCTACACCCAACATGTCGTATCCACCATTTTCGGAAACACTAAAGAGAGCATATCTAACCTGATCACCAGCCAAGAGGGGCTTCTGTTCTGGATGAACAATGTATTGATCTGACCGGAGAGCCTCTAGCTCTTTTCCTTGAACATTTTCGAAACGTTCTAGCGAGTCTGCGACAGTAGCAAGGAAGTGGTCTACTTCATCCTGGACATATCCAACTCCTTCTGAAATCGGCGGTGTTAAAGTTCTTAATTTCTTGCTATCAATAACAAGACCCGTTTGTTGTTCCTTCTGGGTTTCATTATCCCGACGAGAGAAAGATGAACGCTCAGAAGACTGTCCGGAGGTTTGCGATATTGTTGAGGTTAATCCATATCTTTGAACCAGAGAGTCCAGATGGTCGTCTACTTCCTTGGGGTCGTAGCCGGCTCTCTTTGTTATTGTAAATTGGGCAGCATCCAGTTCATTAGAAAGACGATCTTTTTCTCCTTTCTCAATACGTGCAGCCGCCTTCTTCAAGAACCTATCCACTTCGGCGATTCTGTATCCCTCTGAAGTAACTTTTCTGAACTTTTCGCTCTGAGTTTTACTTAATTTCATCCATAAACCTTCAAGGAAAAAATTGGGAAATCACAATCAGTTTCCATTATTTCTTAATTCTATGACCCTACATTTGGCCATGGTGGCCAGACATAATCCTATATGCGTCATAAACTCCATCAATTTGACGAATGAGGTTTAAAAGCCAGTCAAGATGCCGACTATCCCCAATCTCAAATTCGAAATTCATAACACTAATACGGTCAGCTCCTGTTCGGGCCGTACATCGCAGAATGTTCACTCTCGCTTCGGAAAGAACATTAGAGACATCCCCCAATAATCTCGTCCGATCGAAGGCTTTCACTTCTATAGAAGCAACAAAAGTTCCATCACTATCGTCATCCCATTCCACATCTATCAAGCGATTGGCATGCCCCATAGATAATGAGACAGCGTTGGCACAATCACTTCGGTGAATAGAGACGCCCCTTCCTCGAGTTACGAAGCCCATTATCTCATCTGGAGGAACAGGCGTGCAGCATTTCGCCAATCGAACCATTACGTCGTCTACTCCTTCGACGATGACCCCCACTTTGTTCTCTTTGCGACGTTTAGCCCTTCCGACTTGTCTTTCCCGATGAGTTGGTAACGTTGCGGCTAGATCTTCGGTCTCCTCAGACTCTTCAAAATGATTTAGTAATCTACCGACAACACTTTTTGCGCTTACATGCTGTTCTCCTATTGCTGCGAACAGTGAGTCGACATCCTGATAATTGAGCAATTCGCATATGTCGTTAACTGAAGTGCTATTGAGGAGTTTATTTGCTGGCAGTCCTTCTTTTCGGAGTGCTTTAACGAGTGCTTCTCGTCCATTATCAATAGCGTCTTCCCTACGCTCTCTCGAGAACCATTGTTTGATCTTTGCAGCTGCCCGATGTGTTTTAACGAACCTTATCCAGTCTTGCGATGGGCCTGCCCCCTCAGCTTTGCTTGTAAGGATTTCAACTGTATCTCCGGATTCGAGAACTGTATCCAAGGGCACGAGGCGGTTGTTCACTCGGGCCCCACGGCAAGAATGCCCTACTTCAGTATGAATCGTATAGGCAAAGTCTACGGGAGTTGCTTGGGCTTCGAGGGTTACTACCTCACCGTTCGGGGTAAAAACGAATACCTCATCATGGTCTAAGTCAAGTTTGAGATTAGACATGAATTCGCTTGGATCTTCCGTTTCCTGCTGCCAATCCACTATCCGGGTAAACCATGCCATTTCATTATGCTGGTCCCCTTTGTAGTTGAAATGCGCTGCGACGCCGTGTTCAGCCCGATGATGCATTTCTTTAGTTCGGATTTGAACCTCAAGAGGTTTACCTTGTGGTCCGATGACGGTCGTATGCAACGACTGGTACAGATTAAATTTCGGCATCGCAATATAGTCTTTGAATCTACCTTGCACGGGATGCCAGGTAGCGTGGATTGATCCTAAAGCGCCGTAGCAGTCCTTTACTGAATCAACAATTACGCGGATTCCGACAAGGTCATAAATCTCATCGAATTCTCTCCCCTTCAGAACCATTTTTTCATAGATACTCCAAAAATGTTTTGGCCGACCACGAACTTCGGCACCAATATGTAGTTCATCTAGCCTGGATTGCACATCAGATAGAACTTGAGAGAGGTATATATCGCGCTCAGGGGCTCTAGCCGCAACCATCTGATCTATCTCTGCGTACCTTTTCGGGTGGATCGTAGCGAACGCTAGATCCTCTAGTTCATTTTTTAGTTCTTGCATACCCAGACGGTGAGCGAGTGGTGCATAAATATCTAAAGTTTCGGTTGCTATTCGGTGCTGTTTCCATTGTGGGAGAGAACCAACGGTTCTCATATTATGTAATCGGTCTCCAAGTTTTATGATCAACACTCTTAGGTCTTTAGCAACGGCAACAAGCATTTTTCGCATGGACGCGGCTTGCTGGGCTTCCTTAGTGTCGAACTTAATCCGATCTAATTTCGTTACTCCATCTACAATTGATGCGATTTCTTCCCCGAATTTTTTCTCGATGTCATCTAGCCCGGCACCCGTGTCTTCAACTGTGTCGTGGAGTAAAGCTGAGGCGACTGTGGCTTCATCAAGGCCAAGAGAAGCTATGATTTCAGCGACAGCAACAGGATGGGTGATGTAAGCATCTCCCGATTTTCGCATCTGGCCATCATGGGCCTTGCAGGCTGATTCATACGCATCTCGTATGAGTTTGTTTCCATGGTCCGGATGGTGAGATTCAAAAACAGCAAGGACCTGACCCAATTCAGAAGCTTGTCCTGCCTCAATTCGGTCCCAAAGACTGATCTTGCTTACGACGATGCTCATTTCACAAACTAACCTTATTCTTTCTTATTCGTACTTAACAAGGGTAACAGTTCTGTATCCATGAAGTTTCCGTTCTCCTTCTAGAAATAAAAGGGAGGCAAGAAATGCAAAGCCAATTATGTCCGCACCAACCCCACCAAGAAGATTTGCTGCACATATTGCAGTACCTCCTGTTGCCAAAACGTCATCAACGATCAATACACGTGCACCAGCTGGCAATGTGTCCTTTCGGATTTCGAGCTCAGCCTTCCCGTACTCGAGTTCATACTCTTTAGTAAGAACATCTCCTGGAAGTTTCCCTGCTTTTCGAATAGGTATTAGCCCGCAGTTCAATCTATCGGCTAAAGCAGAAGCGAATAGAAAGCCACGGGCTTCAATACCAGCAATATATTGAACATCGTCATCAATAAAATGTTTCTCGAATTCGGATAATGCGAAACGAAACGCATCCCGGTTGATGAGCAAAGGAGTTATGTCTTTAAACTCGACACCATCTTCAGGATAATTTGGAATCGTAGTAATGTACTTTGAGAGTTCCATTTCTCCCCCTTATTGATTCATCTTGGCTTAGCGTCGTTTGTTCTTCCTTGGCCGAGGCGGTATTGAAGGGTTTGACGGCTGTGGAGAACTTATGGAAGAACCTGAGGTTCTTTTCTTAACTGCCTCACTCAATCGGTATGAACGGCCTTTGTCGGCCCCTTCGTTGCCGAATCTTTCACGTAACCAGGTTGCGATAGGGGCGGCAACAAACAATGACGAAAACGTTCCAATGAGTAAACCGATGAGCAGAGCAAGGGCGAACTCTCGGAGTGTAACGGCTCCCATAACGCCAGAACCGATAACCAGAACAGAAATAACCGGAAGAACGGATGTGATACTCGTGTTAACTGATCGCATCAATACTTGGTTGAGAGCTTGATCTACGACCTCCCGATAATCAAGTTTCGCATTAACTAAACGGTGCTCATTGTCCCGAACTTTATCGAATACCACAAGCGTGTCATAAAGGGAATAACCCATAATTGTAAGAAACGCTATGACTGTTGCAGGAGTTACCTCTAGTTGGAATAGGGCGTAAATTCCAACGGTTATCACGATGTCATGTGCGACAGCGATTAGCGCCCCCACTGCCATTTCCCAGCGAAGGCGGACCGTAATATAGAGAGCAATGATAATGAAGAAGACGATCAGTGCGGTCACTGCTTTGTCAGTAATTTCGTCTCCCCAGGATGGGCCGGCAGTCGACACACTCACGGAATTCGGATCGGGATTGTCAGGGTTTGCGAGTTCGGCAAGAACCAAAGTGATACTTTCCACGGTATCCACTTCTTGGGCATCATCGATTTGATTCTGCACCGCTTTTGTGAGTTCCGTTCGGACACGAAGAACCCCTCCACCCGTCTGGATTCGAGCATCAGCGAGCCCCAAGGGTCGCAAAGCATCCCTTACTTCATCAGCTTGCAAGTCATTAGAGACCGGAACCTCCCAAGCCCCCCCGCCTTCAAATTCAAGTCCCAAATTCAAATTTCTTCCGAAAAGGCCAATAGCGGAAACAACGATCAAAACAGTTGATACGAGCAGCACTTTCGTCCAAATTTTTGAAAATGGTACAGAGGTTTCATTCCTATACATCCGGCGGAGGCGACTCATGGTGTTTCCACCTCCTGCGTTGGAAGTCCATAAAGCCACGGCTTACTACTCAAAGTGTCCGAGAGACTTATCCATTTAACGAAAGGCCGGAGGAAGAAATATGTGGCAATGAGATCCAATATAGAAGCGAGACCCAGCATAAGGGCAAACCCACGAACGGAGCCGACAGTTAGAAAATAGAGGATACCAGCGCCAATAAGTGAAGCTAAATTAGCATAAAAGATAGTTTTGAAAGCTATAGGGAACGAACGATCAACTGCTGAGCGCAAGGTTCTTCCATTACCAATGTCTTCTTTGAGATGCTCAAAATAAACGACATTTGAATCTAAAGAGGTACCTATCGAGACTATAAGGCCAACAACTCCCGCGAGCGTCAACGCCAAACTACGAGAAGTAGACAACCAGGCAAGGATAACCCAAAGCATCGTTCCAGAAAGCGCTAAGGAGAGAATTGCCGCTACACCAAGCAGCCGATAGTAGGCAAACATGAATAGGGCCACAAAGGCTAAGCCAACTATGCCCGCAACTACTCCAGCATCAAAAGAATCCTTTCCTAATGTGGCTGAAACTATTCTGCTGGACGGTGTCTCAAACTCGAGGGGCAGTGAACCGTAACGCAATACCAGTGCTGTTTCTTCTGCTCGTTCTTGATCGAAGTCACCGCTAATTGTTATCTGGTCTCTTTCGAAATAAGGGGTCTGCACATTAGGAGTAGATTCAGTGACACCATCAAGCACGATCGCCAATTGGGATGTAGGGCAAACAGCTGTTTGGTTAAAACATTGATTTGCAGCAATATTAAATAGATCTATTCCATCTTCTCCTGATCGAAAAATTGGCAGAACATACCACTCCGGAGGACGGAAGGTAGAATCAGCCGTTTCAAGTGCTGCTCCGGTTAGCATCGTTCGCCCCAGCACAAGACGACACTCCCCCTGCCCAACACATACTTCACTATCACCTAGCAGAATCACTGGGAGCTCCGCATCATCATCTTCCGGAAGCGTTGTAGGCATAGACAAAGCTTCAGTAAAAGTAAATCCTAAATCTTCGCACCCAACCCCCTCAGGCGTAGATTCAGCACTGATTTCTTTCGTCTCGACCCCATCCATTGAAGACGTCTCTTCACTTGAAGCTTCATCTCGGTCTGAGGGTTGAATACCAACAGGCCCATCATTATCGGAATCTGTGGCCGAGTTTTCGCCGCTCAAGTCAACTTGTTCAGCAGGTATCCGGCCACACACTGGGCGGAAACGCAACTCAGCTGTTTGCCCTACTACATCTAAAGCCCGATCCTGATCCTCGACTCCTGCGAGCTGGACGACTATCCGATTCGATTGTCGAGTAATGTCTGGCTCTGCAACACCCAATCCATCGACACGATTTCGAATTATCTCTACGGACTGGTCAAGGGCGTCACGAAGCTCCTCACCCTCAAGTTCAGTGTCCTCTGATGGCTCCAGCACGACTTCTGCACCACCTTTTAGGTCGAGCCCTAAAAGAACGGAGTTTCCTTCCACTAGTGACCAAACAAGTAGACCGGCTACAACTAGGACTATTGTGAGGAGTGGAGTAAGGAAACGTTGTTTCATAGTGGGTCAGAAACTCGTCATTCCTCGTCGTCGTATCGGATCATTTCAGCAATAGACGCTTTGGAAATTTTTATCTCAACACCGTCAGCGACCATAAGGAAGACCGTGTCGCCATCAAGGTCACTTATCGTTCCATAAATCCCTGAGTCGGTTCGCACATCGTCACCAACATCTAGAACACTCAGCATTGCCCGTTGCTCTTTCATCCTCTTTTGTTGCGGTCGCAGTATTAGTAAATACATAATTACAAGCAAAATCGGAATAAATAGAATTCCCATATCCACATCCTATCTTCGGGAAAAAATTCTTTCAGTTCGCTATGGTACTGTGTTCCGACGATTATTCCCGTATCAAAGCGGATTAGGTAAAGAAATCCGTATTTCTAACCCCAAATATCAAGGATTTCTTTTCGAAACTCTTGAAAGGTTCCTGCTGATATAGATTCTCTCGTCCGGCGCATCATATCGAATAACCATGCAAGATTATGAAGAGTCAGCAGCCGAGCAGCTGCTGGTTCACCTACTGCTAACAGGTGACGTAAGTATCCTCGAGACCAATTTGAAGCCGGACTTTGAGGAAAACTTGAATCTATAGGGTCGTCGCTTCTCGCATAGCGGGCTGCGCCGAGATTAATTCTACCCGTGTTCGTTAATGCTGTTCCATGGCGGGCAAGTCGCGTGGGCCAGACGCAATCAAACATGTCTACCCCAAGGTTGACTGCTTCGACGAGGCCAGCAGGGTCACCCAAACCCATGAAATAGCGAGGCCGATCGGCCGGTAAAGTTCGTATGCTCGCATCCATCGGCTCTATCATCTCTGATCTGCTTTCACCTACGGAGAGCCCACCAATAGCGTAACCATCAAACCCTATTTCAACTATTTGCTCCCCTGAGATACGTCTCAATGTGAGATCTAGTCCTCCTTGGACGATACCGAACTGGGCATTATTGAAGTTCTCTTTGTCTCTCTTGAATAGAAAATGCTTTCTTGCGTCCTCGGCCCAAAGTCTGGTTCTGACTACTGCGGTTTCTATTACTGATTTCTCTGATGGTAAAGGAGGGCATACATCGAGTGCCATTTGTATATCAGCGCCAAGGCCACACTGAATATCAACAGCGTCTTTTGGGGTTAACCGATGAAGACTGCCATCATAAGTTGATTTAAAAGTTGCACCTTTATCATCCACATCTGGTTCTAGAGAAAAAATTTGATACCCGCCTGAATCAGTTAGAATTAGCCGGTTCCAGCCAGTGAATTCATGAAGCCCTCCTTTTTCTTGGATCACTTCAACTCCTGGCCTGAGCATCAAATGATAGGTATTTCCCAATATGATGTCCGCCTCTAATTCTTTCAGATCAAGCGACGTAAGGGTCCTTACAGCCCCTCGGGTCCCGACAGGCATAAAAGTTGGTGTATCTAATGCGTGCCGCTCCATCGAAAGTTTTCCGAGACGTGCCAAGCCATCTTTTGCAAGAACACTAAAATTTGGTGTTTCTTCTGCCTTCATATTCACCAGTGTATGTAACTAACACCTTAAACAACTTGCCTGTCCAGAAACATCGCATCCCCGAAAGAAAGGAACCGGTATCCCTCCGCAAGAGCCACTGAATACAGTTCTCGCCATCCTTCACCCATGAAGGCTTCGATCATCACTAGCAACGTCGATCGCGGCTGGTGGAAGTTGGTGAGCAAAGCGTCAACAATCTTAAATTCGAATCCTGGCGTTATGAATAAATCACTTTTACCTTCAAGGGCCTTTGTCATGGCCGCTGTCTCAAGCGCACGAACAACAGTTGTGCCGATAGCAACGACTCTCACTGCTTCTTGGCATGCGGTCCAGACCGTAGAAGCAATTCGGTACTCCTCCTCATGCATAGAATGGTGGGTGATATTGTTTGCTTCTATCGGTCGAAAAGTGCCTAGGCCGACGCTAAGTTCAATGAAGGCAATATCTGCACCTGCCTGTTTTATTCCATCAAAAACTGATTGGGTTAAATGCAGTCCCGCCGTGGGTGCAGCTACGGAACTCTCCTCGTTAGCAAATACTGTTTGGTACCGCTCGTTGTCTTCCAAGTGAGCTGTGATGTAAGGCGGGAGCGGAACTTTCCCATAATCTTCCATTAATTCTCTTAGAGGAGCTTCGGTCGCTTCAATAATCCTTATTCCAGCCCCTCCATCTCCTAGGACTCTGAGAATGGGCTGATTTTCTGAGCTGTACAGTAGAGTCCCTGAAGGCACTTTCCGGCTTGGTTTGACAAGGGCCTCCCATTGCTCATTAGGTAGCTCAGTAAGAGCAAGGACCTCAACAGCTCCTCCGGATTCCTTGAATAAATTGAGTCTTGCGTGCATAACTCTCGTGTTATTTAGTACGACAAGATCACCCTTGCGGAGGAAATCAGGAAGGTCCCTCACATGTTTATGGAGAATAGTTTTTCCATTAACTAACAACCGCGACGAATCACGAGGAGTTAGAGGCGTTTGCGCTATTGCGTCTGCTGGCAAAGAATAATCAAACTTCGATGATTCCATTCAAAACAGCATAAGCGCGAATTCGATCATTAGGTTAAGAGAACAAATTAGGAGGACGGCCATCACTGGTATCTGGCGGATCAAGTCCGAGGTGATTCCATGCTGATTCCATCGCTACCCTCCCACGGGGTGTGCGCATAATGAATCCCTGCTGTATGAGAAAAGGCTCATATACGTCTTCAACCGTTTCCGATGGCTCAGAAACACTGATAGCAAGTGTCGATAGGCCAACGGGACCCCCGTTGAAACGTTCACATATTGCTTTCAAGATTGCTCGATCAACTTTGTCTAAACCCCTCTCATCAACGCCGAAGAGCTTTAACCCCTCTATAGATGTCTGCTTATCAACGGCTCCTCCAGCTTTTATTTCTGCGTAGTCTCTTACTCTGCGTAGAAGCCGGTTTGCTATCCGAGGAGTACCCCTAGATCGCACTGCTATTTCCTTGCTCCCCTCTTCATCAATTTCTACTTTGAATATGTTCGCAGAGCGAAGAATAATTGCATTTAAATCATCAGCATCGTAATAATCCATTCGAGCTACTAAGCCGAATCGATCTCTTAAAGGGCCGGTTATTAAACCTGTTCGCGTGGTAGCTCCCACCAACGTGAACGGTGATATTGATAGTCGAACAGAGCGAGCCGCAGGGCCTTTGCCGAGCACAATGTCCAATTGAAAGTCTTCCATAGCGGGATAGAGGACTTCTTCGACAGCGCGATTTAGCCTATGGATCTCATCTATAAAGAGAACATCTCCGGGTTCTAGTTTCGTCAGGATAGCGGCAAGGTCACCAGCGCGCTCAAGGGCAGGCCCAGATGTTGTATGTAAAGAGACCCCCATCTCCTTTGCGACGATGTTCGCTAATGTAGTTTTTCCTAGGCCGGGTGGGCCCGCAAAAAGCAAGTGGTCAGAAGGTTGTTCTCTCTTTTTCGCAGCTCCAAGAATTATAGAAAGATGTTCTTTCAATTCAGGTTGACCGATAAAGTCTTCAAGGGATCGTGGCCTGAGACCCAAAGCATCTAATTCAAAATCAATTTCCTGGTCTTCAATTAAATTTTCTGGGGAAAGAAGTTCTTCTCTCATATATCTTCCAAATAGTCTAGACTTTCCTTATGTCACTGCTGCTAGTTCTTGCAACGCAAGTTTAAGCAAAAGCGAAGGTTCAGTATTGGATGGCAAGTCCCTCATCGCTATTTGTATTTCTTCTTTAGCGTAGCCAAGGCCGCTTAAAGCATCTCGCACATCTCTCAAACCTGAATCTTGAGAAGAGATGCCCTCACCACTCAATTCGTTGTTTTTGAGAGGGATAGAGGCTGAATCTATCTTCGATTGCAACTCGACGATAAGTCGCGCAGCTGTTTTCTTTCCGATTCCAGGAACTACACACAATGCGTCAGAATCTTGATCAGCCAAAATTTGTGCTAATTGATTTGGGGAGTGAGTCGATAATATAGCTAGCCCTAATGATGGTCCTACGCCATGTGTTGATATGAGAGCTTCGAAAAATAGGCACTCTTCCCGAGTCGGAAACCCATATAACGACTGTGCATCTTCGCGGAAATGGTGATGCGTATAGACAAGCGTTTCGGAACCAGCTTCACCGAATTGCTCCTGAGTTGACGGAGGAATCAAGATCCGATAGCCAACACCCCCAACTTCAATAATTATCTCTTGATCCTCAACAAGCGTTAAATCCCCTCGAAGGCTTCCGATTGTCATGATGCCTCTACTCTCTGGCGGGCTATATAACAGAGCGCTAAAGCCAATGCGTCAGCTGCGTCAACTGGCTCAAGCGGTGTTTTGATTCCCAGTAGGATTTGTACCATTTTCTCCATCTCTTTTTTGTCAGCTCCACCATGACCAGCAACAGACTGCTTAACCTCATTCGGAGAAAACTCAACTACTTCACATCCAGCAGAAATACCTTCTGTCATAACTATTCCAATTGCTTGCCCTACAGAAATAGCTGTTGCTGCATTATGTTGAAACAGTACTCGTTCAATAGCTATAACGTCCGGCTTGTAGTCGACAATTAATTCTCGAACCTCATCCCTAAGCAAAGTTAACCGGTACGGAGTACCCATTTCGGAGGGTGTCTCGATAACTCCGGCTGCCAATGCAATTTCTTTTCCTTCTTTTCGATGCACAACGCCGTATCCGCACCGCGATAACCCAGGGTCGATTCCTAATACGAACATATGTACGATCATAGCCGCTGCATGTCAATGCAGGTGGACTATCCACACTTAAAAACTGAGCACCTGAATTAGGGCTATGCTCCTGTTCTATGAATGCAGCAGAGGATTTTTATCCTGCTATCTCTTGCATCACAGAGTCTGGAATATCAAAGTTTGCGTGTACTGCATCAACATCATCTAAATCATCAAGAAGGTCAATTAGATTTAGGACCTGCTTAGCGGCCCCTGATTCTGTAAGTGGCACCACTTGAGTAGGCAGGAACGTGAGATCAGCAGAAAGGAAGGCAATACCGTTCTGCTCTAACGCATCACGAAGGCCATTTAGGTCAGTTGGGTCGCTTGTCAATCTCCAAGTATCTCCTTCATCTGCAAGGTCTTCCCCTCCGCCTTCTAAAGCCACCATCATAAGGTCGTCTTCATCGACTTCACGGTCAAGAACAATTACACCTTTTCGCTCGAATTGCCATGCGACAGATCCAGGCTCGGCTAGAGACCCCCCATGCTTGGAGAGCATCGATCTAACTTCTGAACCGGTTCTATTTCTGTTATCGGTAAGGGTTTCGATGAATAGCGCTACACCGTTCGGGGCGTAACCCTCATAGGTGACATCTTCGTAGTC
>PBIQ01000011.1 GCA_002720485.1 Acidimicrobiaceae bacterium | reverse complement strand
TGCCAACGTTCAACTGGATACTCACGGGTGTAGCCATATCCTCCGAGAATCTGAATAGCCCTTTCAGTTACCCATGTAGCTACGCGACCCGCCTTTAGTTTTGCCATCGATCCTTCAGCATTTTTAAATTTCCGCTGCTTACCAAGCCAAGCTGCGCGCCAAGTAAGCATCCGAGTTGCATCTATTTCCGTAGCCATATCGGCCAACATAAATGCTATAGCTTGATTTTGGATAATTGGTCGCCCAAAAGCATGTCTTTCTTTTGCGTATTCTAGGGAATACTCATAGGCAGCTCTGGCAACACCAAGGGCTTGTGCTGCAACTGCAGGACGAGTAGCTTCGAAGGTTTGCATGGCAGCCTGCGCATTCCCCTTTCTACCGTCACGAACTCGAGCGAGCCGCTCATCTAGTTTTTCTTTGCCGCCTAGTAAGCAGCTGCCAGGAACCTTTACGTTATCGAGAACTACCTCTGCTGTGTGGCTAGCTCGAATACCGTGTTTTTTGTACTTCTGGCCTTGGCTTAGCCCTGGTGTGTTTGGAGGAACAACGAAACTTGCATGCCCTTTTGATCCAAGGTCTGGATCTACAACGCCTATCACTACATGAATATCTGCGATACCTCCATTAGTAATCCAAGCTTTTGTGCCGTTGAGAGTCCATTCGTCCTTTGCCTCGTCATATTTTGCCGATAGACGGTACCCTCCTACATCAGATCCTGCGTCAGGTTCAGACGCGCAGAAAGCTCCGAGTTGGAGATTGTTTGCGTCCCCATAGCACTGAGGAACCCATTCCATTACCTGTTCAGGTGTACCTGAGGATGCGATCCCTGCGGCAGCGAGGCCTGATCCCATGATTGCCATTCCAATGCCTGCGTCACCCCAGAAAAGCTCTTCAAGAGCCACACACATGGTAAGACCAGTCGGGTCGTTCCACATTGCTTCTGCCATGAATTCCCACCCATAAAGGCCGATTTGAGCAGCTTGCTCAACTATCGGATACGGAAACTCTTCTCGTTCATCCCATTCTTCGGCTGCTGGTCGTATAACTTCTTCCGCAAAACCATGAACCCAATTTTGTATGCCTAGCTGATCTTCATTTAATTCAAGGGAAAAATTTGCTGCTTGTTCTTCATTTGTCTCTTGTGATACTTCTGTCATTATTGCCGCACTCTTGTATAAGGATTTTCTTCTCTAATATTAAATTAGCCTTTGGAACCTTTATTTCAAACTTAAAGAAATGTAACAAAAGTCACCTTTCTTTGTTTCTAACATCACTCGCTCCTCAAACGCCATTAGCCTTATTTTGATGACACAAGTAAAAGGGCTCCCCGAGCTTCCACCGACATACAACCCATCTGAGACTGAGCCGGTTGTTTCAGCAACTTGGGAGCAGCAGAATGTCTTTCACGCTGATGCAAGTGAGTCCGAGGACCCTACCTACTCGATAGTGATACCACCGCCAAACGTTACTGCAGCTCTTCACTTAGGTCATGCACTCAATAATACGCTTCAAGATGTGCTGGCCCGGTTTCATCGTATGAGAGGTAAGTCGACGCTATGGATGCCGGGAACGGACCATGCTGGAATTGCGACTCAGACTGTCGTTGAGAAGCGTCTGCTGACCCAAGGAACTAGCCGCCTTGAGATCGGTAGAGAAGACTTCGTGAAAGTCACGCAGGAATGGAAAGACGAGTATGAGCAAATAATCATCAACCAGTTAATTTCCATGGGGGCTTCATGCGATTTTGATAGAACACGATTCACGATGGATGAGATGTGCGCCACTGCAGTGCGACATGCATTCTTCACTCTCTTTCAAGATGGTTTGATCTATAGAGGTAAACGATTGGTTAACTGGGATCCAGTTACTAGAACAGCGTTAGCTGATGACGAAGTTGAAATGGAAGAAATTGAAGGACATATGTGGTACTTGAGATACCCACTCGAAGATGGGTCAGGTCATGTTGTTGTCGCCACAACCCGACCTGAGACGATGTTGGGAGATACCGCAGTCGCAATCAACCCGAAGGACCCTAGAGCTGATGCATTAGTCGGGAAAACAGTCATACTCCCAATTGCTGATCGAGCTATACCCATAATTGCTGACGACTATGTAATTATGGAGGATGAAGAAAGCGACGATCCCAAAGCTAGGTTCGCCTCAGGGTTCTTAAAGGTCACTCCTGCTCATGATCCAAATGACTGGGATATAGGGCTTCGACATGGCCTGAATGTCATTAATGTTCTTGGGCCCGATGGCAGTATCTCTGAAGAATACGGTTGGGATGATGCCTCTCCTACAGCAAAGCAGTTTGTTGGACTATCGAGAGACGAAGCCAGGGTGAAAATAGTTGATTGGTTTGATCAACATGATCTTTTAGCCGAAGTCAGAGAGTACACCCACTCGGTAGGGCATTCTTATCGAAGCCATGCTCCGATAGAGCCATGGTTGAGCGATCAATGGTATGTCGCTGTTACAGATGACAGATTGAGAGGGTCTGCATTACGAGCTCAACGACCTGATCAAGTACCTGACTTACCGGACGGTGTCTCCAAACGTAGCTCCTCATCAGGCGATGGAGAACTTACTTTCTATCCCAATAGATATGCAAGAACGTACTACTCATGGCATGACGGAATACGTGACTGGTGTATCTCTCGTCAACTTTGGTGGGGCCATCAGATTCCCGTCTGGAGCCGGACTAGCGCTACCGCCAATAGCCCAATTCCTTTAAACGAAATAGATCTTGACCAAGCTACTCCAGTTGAAAGTAACTGGGTTTCTTTAGGAGCGGCACACATGGTTCGGAGAATCAATGAATCAGAGATTGAAGAAGCTGTATGTGTCCCGCCAGAGACCACTCTTCAAAGAGCATCCGTAGATACCGCTATTTCTGAAACTGACCTGATAGACATGCTCGAAAAGGACGGATTCACTCGAGATCCAGACGTTCTAGATACTTGGTTCTCATCAGCCTTGTGGCCTATGTCAACCATGGGCTGGCCATGGCCTGAAGACTTTCCTGAGGCTGTCGGACTTTTAGAGAAATACAACCCGACCTCCGTACTGTCAACTGCGAGAGAAATCATAACTCTGTGGGTAAGTAGAATGGTGATGTTCAATCGTTATTTTCTTGATGGGCAACTCCCATTCCTTGATGTTTTCATCCATGCAATGGTTCAAGATGGCCATGGACAGAAAATGTCAAAAAGCCTAGGGAACGGTGTAGACCCGCGAGACATTATCTTCACGCATGGTGCCGATGCAATGAGATTCACCTTGGTTCAGATGACAACGGACACTCAAGATGTTCGAATGCCTGTGGAGATGATCTGTCCACACAGCGGAGAAGCTTTCACCCCTGAATTTGTTACAGGCCCTTCTGGGGCAATCGTTGCCGCCCCGGAACAAGTTTCCCCAACTGACCCTTCGAAAAAGATGGTTAGCGCTTACGGTGTAGCTGCAGGCATCGTCTCTCCAAGTGAACAAATGCCACTAGCAAGAAATTCATCTGGAAAATTCGATCTCGGCAGGAATTTTGCAAACAAGTTGTGGAATGCTACAAGGTTTGCTCTAAAGAGAACAGATCACACACTACTTATTGAAAAACCTATAGATCTCGACACGAGACCATTTGCCGATCGATGGATTGCTGCTCGTCTGGCACAGACGATTTCAAAGCTTGAGCAGGCTATGGAGAACTACCAATTTAATGTCTACGCTGACACACTTTATGATTTCATTTGGCATGATGTGTGCGACCGATATCTTGAGATAATCAAGCCATCAATCGACAAGGATCCTGAACAACAAGCTGTTCTGACCTGCGTACTGGATGCGGTTCTTAGAGTTATGCACCCAGTATGTCCTTTCATCACTGAGGCTCTCTGGCCACATGTAACACAAGCGCGCTGCGGAAAGATAAGTGGAATCGAATTGAAGGAATCTGAACTTTTGGCTGCAGCAGATTGGCCCGTCGTGGACGAAACTCTAAACTCTTCAGAGACTCTAGAGCTATTTGACCGGTCTGCTGTTCTTGTAAATCTTATTCGTTCCGTTCGTGCAGAGCAGAATGTAAGGCCGAGGCAGCAAATCATGCTCTATGTTCCAGAACGAACACAAGAACTTCTTTCAAATACTGGCGGGCTTGTTGAAGTCCTAGCTGGAGTTGGAGAGATTAAACCAATCTCTGACCAATCCGATGAGATCACTAGCCCTTTGACATTCGAGGGTTCGGAAATCCTTGTTGCAGGGTTGCTTGATTCCGTTGATCTACAGGCACAGCGAGACCGGCTAACCAAACTGATCGATGAGAAAACGAAACAAATTGAGGGGTTTGAATCTCGCTTAGCGAATCCTGGATATTTAAAGAATGCAAAAGCAGAGCTAATCGAAGAGACTAGATCACTGCTAGAGAAGGCAAAAGCTGACTTACTCGCAGCTCAAGCTTCTCTTGAAAAGCTCGAGTAACTCTAAGACTTTTCGCTATCTTCGGAATTAATCCAGACTGTTCTCTGTGGGAATGGCATTTCAATACCAGCCTCGTCGAATGCCTCTTTAATCCGGAGTCGAAGTTCTCTAGCAACTGCCCATTGCTCAGACGCATCGGTTTTTGCAATAAGCCGTAATGTGATCCCATCAGCGCCAAGATTCTGAACACCCAGAACCGTGGGTTCTTCAATGATGTCTCCATCTGTAAAGTCCTCATCTTCCCAAAGTCCTATAGCTACATCTTTGAGAACCTGCTGGGCTTTCCTCAAATCCGTATCATACGCAACGTCAATGTCCAACAAAGCCCTTCCCCATACTTGGGACCGGTTTCCAACACGAGCGATCTCTCCATTTGGTATGTACCAGATGCTTCCATCCCCGTCACGAAGGATCGTGGTCCGAAGCGTGACACGCTCAACCGTTCCTGAGACAAGACCTACGTCAATTGAATCTCCAACTCCGTATTGATCTTCAACAAGCATAAACATCCCCGAAAGAAAGTCCTTCACGACCGATTGCGCTCCAAAGCCAACTGCTACTCCGACAATGCCAGCCCCAGCGATCAATGGTCCAAGATTTATTCCTAACTCCCCGAGGATCATTAATACAGCGACGGTCCAAATTACAAGATTTGCGCCGCTGGAGAGAACTGAGGTGAGAGTTTCTGTCCTTGCTTTATTTCGCTCCTCTTGTTGTTCATCGACAAGCAACTTTCCAGCCTTTACCTTTTTAAGTTGCTCCAATGCCCTGTTTTTTTTATCGTCAGTAAGTTTCTCACCAAAATGTTTCACAGCTCTCTTCATGATCCGTGAGACAATGAATGCAGCTATGAAAACGATTATGATTTTCAAAGGCCGATCAACTGCCCAGTCAACTATTGATGCGAGATTCTTGTTATTCGATGCGTTGAAGACCCATTCGCAAATTTGGCCAGGGTTGTTTCCACAAGCATCTATAAGGCTATCGGATTCGTTTTCAGCGTTTTGAAGAAAAGCTAGTAAGTGTGTGCTCATGCCCACAGAGTAGAGACTCTTCGCCTAAACCTCAGTGATGGTCAGAGAAAAAACGCAATAAAAAGATATTAAGAATATAAATATATAAATTTCACATATTTTTCTATATAATTCTATAAATATCATAGGAATAGGATTTATATGGCAACATACCGTATTGGCCAAGTAGCGTCTTTGCTTGCAGTAAGTGTAGATACCGTTCGGACTTGGATAGATGAAGGTCGGATCGCCGCTACACGATCTGATGGAGGACACAGAATTATCGATGGGAAAGATCTTGCTGAATTTCTCCAGCAAAGCGCTGATCTTGAGACAGAACATGGGGAGCGTATCTCAGCTCGAAATCGTTTCGTTGGCCTGGTGACAAGAGTCGTTCAAGACAACGTCATGGCCCAAGTGGAAATACAAGCCGGCGGCCATCGCTTTGTATCACTCATCTCTTCCGAGGCAGCTAGGGAGATGAATCTCGAACAGGGAGTTCTTGCCGCTGCAGTCGTTAAGTCAACAAACGTTGTAATAGAGCTTCCATAGTTTGGCATCGTCACATGAATCTAAAGAATGCCAGAGGACCACTTCTGCGCTCCGTAGCCGTAGGAATGGTAATTCTTTCTCTTCTCTTAAGTGCCATAACGGGATGCAGCCAAGACAAAACAGACGTAAAAATAATGGCAGCCGCTTCTCTCTCTGATGCTTTTTTAGAGATAACAGAAGCCTTTGAAGCACAAACCGGACTCAAAACTTCACTTTACTCAGCGGGGAGCGCAACTTTGGCAACACAGATTATCGAAGGAGCTAATGCAGATGTCATAGCTCTGGCAAATGAGCAAACAATGGATCGAATAGTTGTCTCCGAGCAAGTAGCGCCTGAATATCGAATTGAAATTTTCGCAAGTAATCATCTGGTGCTAGTTACTCCATTGGGAAATCCTGCATCCATACTCTCATTTGCTGACACTGTAGGGAAAAAAACAGCTGTGTGCGCCCCAGCGGTCCCGTGCGGGTCTCTTTCCTATGCCTTTGCCGAACAGGAGGGCATCGAACTTAATCCGGCTTCAGTCGAACCGAACGTTCGGTCTGTGAGAACAAAGGTCGAGCTGGGAGAGGTGGATGCTGGCCTAATCTACAAAACCGACGTAACAGCTGGATTGGAAGTTATCGAGATACCTGAACTGGAATCTCTTACAACTATGTATCCAATTGCTGTCATAAACGGTGCTGACTTAACAGCAGTAGGATTTATAGATTTTGTACTTTCGGAAGCTGGGCAGGCAATCCTTGGGCGTTACGGATTTGAAAGGCCATATGAGAACTAGAAAGCCGACCCTGATACCACCACCTATTGCTATATTCGGCACATTTGCGATGCTGCTTATTTTGGTGCCATTTATTGGGTTGGCACAACGAACTCCATGGGGCTCTTTTCTTTCAATACTTGGCGAATCCTCAGTTCGAAGCGCTATCTCCCTATCGCTCTTAGTTGCATCTGTATCGGCATTTATCTGCTTGATACTTGGACTGCCACTCGGATGGATCCTTGCTCGGTCTCAGAGCCTTTGGATGAGACTCTTGAGGGCGATAGTGCTCTTGCCGATGGTGCTTCCTCCAGTGGCTGGAGGAACCGCCCTTCTCTTTGCATTGGGACGACGTGGCTTTGTTGGTCAAAAACTAGATGAATGGTTCGGTATAACACTTCCCTTCACAACGACTGGAGCGATCATTGCGGCAACTTTCGTTTCACTACCATTTTTTGTTCTTGCAATCGAGACATCAATAAACGACCTTAATCGCGACTTTGAGGAAAGCGCTATGAGTCTAGGTTCAAGCCCCACTCGTACTTTCTTTTCTGTAACTGTCCCACTGATCAGAACAGGTCTCATTGCTGGATTGACGCTTTCATGGGCCCGCGCTTTGGGAGAATTCGGAGCAACGATAACATTTGCTGGGGACAACCCTGGCCGGACTAGAACTCTCCCTTTGGAACTTTTCGTTGCTCTAGAGAGTGACCCCAATCGAGCAGTGGTCATTGGAATGATTATGATAATCATCTCACTCGGCGTTCTTATTACCCTCAGGGGAAGATGGATAGGCCAAAAATGAGCGCTCTGAAACTAGATGGAGAATCAGTCCTAGGCTCTACCCCACTCGAATACAGTTTCCAAGTGGAGGAGGGCGAGCATTTAGTAGTAATAGGACAAAATGGGGCAGGGAAATCCGCACTTCTTCGTATTCTCGCTGGCCTTTTACCGTTGACTAAAGGAACTCTTTCCATAGGTAAGCAAATAGTGGATTCTCCGGTGGAAAATATTTTCCTTCCACCTCATAAAAGGCCTACGGTTCTCCAATTGCAAACTGGCGCAGTCTTCCCACATCTCAACGTAGCAAAAAATATCGCCTACCCACTTCGCCAGATGAAAACCGAATCTAAGAAGATCAGAAAAGCTGTTGAAGAAACTCTCGAGCGGTTCCAACTCTCTGAGATAAGGAACCGCCTCCCCCACACTCTTTCAGGAGGTCAGCTATCTAGGGTTGCGCTCGCTAGATCCATTGCAGCTAACCCCAGAATTCTTTTACTTGATGAACCTACTTCTTCAATCGACATAGAAGCCTCATCATGGATAGATGAATTCCTAAAAGATCTCCGAACAACACTTATCCTTGTATCCCACGATCCCGTCGAAGCACTTGTTATCGGGCAGAGGATACTAGTCGTGGACAATGGCAGAATTATCCAGAAAGGAACGCCTGCTGATGTTTCGACGCAACCAACAAACTCATGGGTAGCGAAATTTCTCAACTTGAACATTCTCACAGCTAGCGCAAGTGGATTCGAAGCAAAAATTGATGGGGGCGGGTCACTTCGACTTGCAGAGAAGTGGAACGAAAGAGTGAATATTAGCTTCCCATCCTCTGCCATCTCGCTCTACACAAATACTCCTGATGGGTCACCTAGAAATGTGTGGGAAGTGACAGTTAAAACCCTTCACTCAGATGGTGAAATAGTCCGAGTGGGAATAGAAGGGCCGTTCAAAGCGACTGCAATCATCACACAAGAGTCATTAGATCATCTTGATTTACGACTCGGAACAAAATGTTGGGCAGCAATAAAAGCAAATGAAATTAATGTCACCCCTAAAGGAAGTTTGGGCTAAAAAGAAGACATGGAAGATTTCGCTACAGCCGACCTACTTGATCAATTCCCTGAAAGCGAAGTCCTTTCGCCAGGCCTTTCCCCCTTTGGAGGCAAGCCAAGTTTCTATGGACAAGTTGAAACAGTTACAGCACCTGAAGATAACTCATTTGTTCGCAAGTCCTTAGAGAAACCCGGGGGAAACAAAGTTCTTGTCGTTGACGGCGGAGGATCTTCACTTTGCGCCCTTCTCGGGGACCAACTTGCTCAATTAGCCGTCGATAACGGATGGGCTGCAGTCATCGTCCACGGTTACATTCGTGACTCACAAGTAATAGCCGGTATCCCTATCGGAGTTAGAGCACTAGGAACAACCCCTAGACGAAGCATTAAAGAAGACAAAGGCTGCATTGGAGAGCCAGTTCGTTTCTTAGGAGTCACAATAAATCCCGGATATTGGATCTATGCGGACTCCGATGGGGTCGTCGTTTCTAAATCGAATCTGCTTCTTTAGAAAATTTCTTCAAAAATATTTCAATAACTATTGACACAGGTGTAGTTACAAGGGTGTAATTAGAGTCTGGCAGGTTTCTTAAAAGAAACAACGAAGCCAGGACTGAGGCCACTAAGTAACCAGAGAATTTGTTGCTGGTGTCTCAGGAATCAGAACCCGAAGAAATTCTGGGTTGAAGCTGGGGGATATTGAGGAGAAAAATTCAGTGGCACTTTCTGAACCATCTGTAGATACTGAGAACGAGACAAAAGCAGACGAAATACAAAATGGAGAATCCGAAGAAACAGAACGGACCATAACCGAGGTTCCTGATCTTGTGGACAGCCCCCCAAGCCTCGCTTCCACCGTTGACGGGATTGAATCCAACCTCAGCATGCGTGTGAAGAAACGCAACGGCGACCTAGAGGAAGTGGACGTAAATAAAATTGTAAATGCGGTAGCACGGTGCGCTGAAGGCCTACCTGGAGTCGACCCAATGCGAGTTGCCACAAGAACTATCTCCGCCCTCGCAGATGGTGCTACAACACGCGAGTTGGATGAGTTATCAATACGTACCGCTGCGGGACTTATTGTCGAAGAACCTCGTTATTCCCGTTTAGCTGGACGTCTTCTCTCCACCTACATAGATAAAGAGGTTAGAAATCAAAATATTCCATGGTTTACAGAATCCGTCTCCCGCGGTCATGAACTCGGAGTAATTGGGGATAGCGCTCTGGCTTTCGTGTTGGAGCACGCATCGACACTCAATGCTGCTATTGATTCAAGCAGAGACCAGAACTTTGAATTCTTCGGATTACGAACCGTCTATGACAGATACTTGCTTCGTCACCCCGAAACAAGGGAAGTCATTGAAACTCCTCAATATTTTTTCCTTCGAGTAGCGTGCGGGCTTTCACAAAACGTTGAGGAAGCAGTTGGATTCTATGACCTGATGTCTTCCTTGGCTTACCTTCCTTCTAGCCCTACCCTCTTCAATTCTGGAACAACCCACCAACAATTATCGAGTTGCTATCTCCTCGATTCACCTGAGGACTCGCTGGAAGGCATTTACAAGAGGTACACAGACATCGCTCAACTTTCAAAATTTGCCGGCGGTATCGGAGTTGCTTGGCATCGAATTCGAAGCCAAGGAAGTCTGATACAAGGAACAAATGGCCTATCTAATGGAATTGTTCCATGGCTGAAAACGCTTGATAGCTCAGTCGCAGCGGTAAACCAAGGAGGAAGAAGAAAAGGAGCTGCATGCATCTACCTAGAAACATGGCATGACGACATCGAAGACTTTCTAGAGCTAAGAGACAACACGGGTGACCATGCTCGACGAACCCATAATCTCAACATCGCAAATTGGATCCCTGATCTATTTATGACCAGGGTAGAGAATGACTGGCAATGGAGCCTTTTCGACCCTAAGAAAGTCCCTCACCTCACCGATTTGTTCGGAGAGGAATTCGAAAAAGCCTACATCGAAGCAGAAGAAGCTGGACTATTCGAACAGCAAGTTTCCGCCCGTGACCTCTATACAAAAATGATGCGGACCCTTGCCCAAACCGGTAATGGATGGATGACTTTCAAAGATGCCTCGAACCTCAAATGCAACCAAACCGGCAATGAAGCTAAAGCCAACGACAAAGAGGAAATAGCAAGAGTTGTCCATCTTTCGAATTTGTGCACCGAAATCATCGAAGTAACAAATCAATCTGAAACGGCTGTATGTAACCTCGGGTCTGTCAACCTCGGATCTTTCGTAACCAAAGATGAAGAAATTGGTTTTGATTTCGAAAAACTTGGCGAAACCGTTCGTCAGGTCGTTCCGTTTCTCGATCGGGTCATTGATATCAATTTTTACCCGATAGGTGAAGCTAGCACGTCAAATAACCAATGGCGCCCTGTTGGGCTTGGACTTATGGGACTCCAGGATGTGTTCTTCAAAATGGGTGTAGCTTTTGACTCAGAACAGGCGAGAGAAATATCGAAAAGAATAAGTGAAGAAATTTACTTCAATGCTCTTTGGGCCTCAACTGAACTAGCAGAAGCAAATGGCCCGCACGACACCTTCGCTTTGACCAGAGCGGCAAAAGGTGACCTTCAATTTGATTTATGGGGTGTCGAACCCACCGACCCTGAAAGGTGGCAAACACTACGAGATCGAGTAGAGAAACATGGATTACGCAACTCTCTAATGATTGCCATTGCTCCAACAGCAACAATCGCCTCTATAGCTGGCTGCTACGAGTGTATAGAGCCGCAGGTTTCTAACTTGATTAAACGAGAAACCCTGTCGGGAGAGTTCATGCAAATCAATAAATATCTCGTCAAGGAACTTCAAAGCAGAGGACTATGGGATGAAGAAATGCGCAAAGACCTCATAGTCAACGAAGGGTCAGTCCAAGATGTAGATCGGATACCTAATGATCTCAAGGAAATATACAGGACAGCTTGGGAAATACCGATGAAATCCCTGATAGAGATGGCAGCTGATCGAGGAGCTTACATTGATCAAAGCCAATCTTTGAATCTATTTATGGAATCTCCAACAATCGGCAAACTGAGTTCGATGTACATGTACGCATGGAAACAAGGACTAAAAACTACGTACTATCTCCGGTCGAGACCTGCGACAAGAATCAATCAAACGACAGTAAGTACAAATCCGGAAACTCCACCAGATGGAGAAGCACAAGGATTCAAAGATCCAGAAGCGCTCGCTTGTTCTCTAGAGAACCCCGAACACTGCGAAGCCTGCGAATAGATTAGAAAGGAAAGACTCTTGGCCCTAACAGAAGACAATGCTGTCCCGATCATACCTGAATCAGAAGTTACGAATACAGTAGAAGAGTCTCCCCAGCCCGCATCCACAAGGCCGGATAATATTCTTGATCCCGGGTTTAACCTCACTCTTCGACCTATGAAATACCCACAGTTCTTTGAAATGTACAAAGACGCTATCAAAAATACATGGACCGTTGATGAAATAGACTTCTCAGATGACTTGGTAGATCTAAGGAAGATGCTTCCAGCTGAAAAACACCTCATCAATCGCCTCGTAGCATTTTTCGCAACTGGAGATTCAATTGTCGCCAACAATCTCGTCCTTAACCTCTACCGACATATAAACGCTCCAGAAGCACGGATGTATTTAAGCAGACAACTCTATGAAGAAGCACTCCATGTTCAGTTCTACCTGACCTTGCTTGATAATTACATTCCTGATTTAAAGGAGAGAGAGCAGGCATTCGCAGCTATTGAGAATATTCCATCCATTAAGCAGAAAGGCGACTTTTGCTTCAAGTGGATGGGGACAATGGAAAACCTTGAAGAAGTACGATCCGAAGAAGAGCAACGTACTTTTCTTCTAAACCTTATTTGTTTTGCTGCCTGTATCGAAGGTCTATTCTTCTTTGCAGCATTTGCATACGTTTATTTCTTACGAAGTAAAGGCCTGCTAAACGGGCTCGCTGCTGGAACGAATTGGGTTTTCAGAGATGAAAGCTGCCATATGAATTTTGCCTTCGAAGTAGTGAACACAGCCCGAAAGCAACAACCGGAACTATGGACACCTGAACTTATGGAAGACATCCGAAATATGCTCCAAGAAGCTGTCGAATGTGAGATGAAGTTTGCAGAAGATGTTTTAGGTGGTGGAGTTAATGGTATGAGCATCAAAGACACAAGAGAGTATCTGCAATTCGTCGCTGATCAACGGCTAATGCAACTTGGACTTGAACCTATATACCGATCAAAAAATCCATTTGACTTCATGGCTCTCCAAGATGTTCAAGAACTAACTAACTTCTTCGAAAAAACTGTTACTTCATATCAAGTAGGCGTCGAAGGAGATGTTACTTTCGACGAAGATTTCTAAAAGATCTCCAGTCCCCCAACTGGATCAACTAAGCCCGGCGCCTCTGGCGTCGGGCTTAGGTATTAATAGGCTTGCTACTCTATTTCATTAAATGCAGACAAAACCCTATCTGCCGCATTAAAGGGAGTCATAGAACCATCGTTCACATACTGTTCCAAATTTCCTATGGTGGCAGCTATCTTTGGGTCTTCGCGTAGCCGGTGGATAAGACGGTCTTCGATCAAAGCCCACATCCACTTTACTTTTTGATCTGAGCGACGTGAGTCCCAGTCGCCACCAGCAATCATTAGATCGCGATGTTCAGAAATTTTTTCCCAAACCCCTTCCACCCCTTGACCAGTTAAACCAGAACATGTCATGACTGGAGGGATCCAATTGGGGTTCGTAGGAGTCAGTAGCTCTATGGCAGATTGATATTCCCTAGCTGCCTGTCGTGCTCTTAGTTCATTCTCCCCATCAGCTTTATTAACTACAAGTAAATCAGCGATTTCCAGCACTCCCTTTTTTATACCTTGAAGAGCATCACCCGCTCCTGCCAAGAGAAGAACTAGAAAGAAGTCAACCATATCAGCAACCTGAGATTCGCTTTGGCCGACTCCAACTGTTTCGATAAGGACAACATCAAAACCAGCTGCTTCTAGGACAACAATAGTCTCTCTACTTTTTTGAGCTACTCCCCCCAAAAGCCCCGAAGCTGGCGAGGGGCGAATAAATGCTGCTTGATTCGACGACAATCGATCCATCCGTGTCTTGTCTCCAAGAATAGACCCCCCAGATATAGAACTTGAAGGATCGACAGCTAAGACTGCTACACGGTGCCCTTTCTCTGTGAGGCGCGAGCCTAATTCATCAATAAATGTACTTTTCCCAACACCTGGGGCTCCCGTAATACCAATTCGACTTGAAGAACCAGAGTGAGGTAGAAGCATCTCAAGTAGCATTCCGGCCTGATCGAAATCAGCCTTATTTCGACTCTCGACGAGTGTTACTGCCTTACCAATCCATGTCCTATCACCGGCTAGAACCCCAGCAACAATCAAATCAAGTTCAGATGCTTCCACTTCATCAACCTATCTTGTCAAGTAGTTCCAGAGCCGCATCGGCGATTACTGTTCCTGGGGGATAAATTGCAGCTGCTCCCGCTTCGTATAGATCTTCGTGGTCTTGAGGAGGGATGACGCCGCCAACAACAATCAAGATATCTTCACGCCCTAACTCTTCTAAAGCTGATTTAAGCTCTGGAATTAATGACAAATGGCCTGCTGCTAGAGATGATACGCCTACCACATGGACATCTGCTTCCACTGCCTGCTGCGCAGCTTCTTGAGGTGTTTGAAAAAGCGGACCCACATCAACATCAAACCCAAGGTCTGCGAATGCTGTAGAGATAACTTTCTGTCCTCGGTCATGCCCATCCTGACCTATTTTGGCAACAAGTATCCTCGGCCTTCGCCCATGCTTTTGATCAAACGCTCCAGTTGCATCACGTACTTTTTCTATCACTTCGCTGTTCTCCCCTACTTCATTTTTATAGACTCCAGAAATAATCCGGATTTGCGACCTATGTCGACCGTACACTTTTTCCAATGCTTCACTGATTTCTCCGACAGTTGCATGTCGCCTTGCCGCGTTAATAGACAACTCTAAAAGGTTTCCAACTCCTTTTTCGGCAGCATTAGTTAACTGATCCAAGGCATTCTGGCATTGGTTTCCGTCACGTTCTCTTTTGAGATTTTCGAGTTTCTCTATCTGGGCCGACCGTACACCAGCATTATCAACTTTAAGAAGATCTACTTGTTCGTCATGTTCTAGGCGAAATTTGTTAACACCGATCACTGGCTGAATGCCGGCATCAATTCGTGCTTGTGTTCGTGCGGCAGCTTCTTCTATGCGCAGCTTAGGAATTCCCAATTCAATTGCTGCTGCCATTCCACCTGCCTCCTCTATTTCTTGAATATGCCCCCAAGCCCGTCTAGCTAAGTCATGTGTAAGCCGCTCAACGTAGAACGATCCACCCCACGGGTCGACCACGCGGCATGTTCCAGATTCATGTTGGAGAAACAGCTGAGTATTTCTCGCAATTCTTGCACTAAAGTCAGATGGCAAAGCAAGAGCTTCATCAAATGAGTTGGTATGAAGTGACTGAGTATGCCCTTGTGTTGCGGCCATAGCTTCCAGGCAAGTCCTGATAACGTTCGTGTAAACATCTTGTGCTGCGAGACTCCACCCAGAGGTTTGACTATGAGTCCGAAGCGAGAGCGATTTGGGGTTTTGGGGTTCAAATGCCTCTACGAGTTTCGACCACAACAGTCTTCCAGCTCGCAGCTTTGCAACTTCCATAAAAAAGTTCATCCCGATACACCAGAAGAAACTTAACCTTGGAGCGAATTGGTCTATATCGAGTCCTGCTCCAAGACCAGCACGAATATATTCAATTCCGTCAGCCAAGGTGTAGGCAAGCTCTAAATCGAGCGTCGCTCCTGCTTCCTGCATGTGATAGCCAGAAATCGATACAGAGTTAAACTTTGGCATTTCTTGCGATGTGT
>PBIQ01000010.1 GCA_002720485.1 Acidimicrobiaceae bacterium | reverse complement strand
GGTCAAAGTCGGTGGTTTGCTCTACACGGGTCGGCTCTACCTCAAAACTAACTCTTCGGACTGGTGAAAAAATTGAATCAACGGGTATCTGCCCTACAGTGGTCGAGTCTTTATTCCCTTCGGCGGATACATACCCTCGGCCCTTTTCTATGGTCACTTCCATGCCGATGCGCCCATTTTGACTGAGGGTTGCAATTACTAGATCTTGGGTGAGGACTTCTACATCTGCACTCTGACTAAATTGACCTGCAGTCACTTCACCGGAGCCTTGCGCGTCGAGACGAAGAACAGCGGGTTCATCACTATCTAGTCGGACAACGACGTCTTTGAGGTTAAGTAGAATATCTGTAACGTCTTCATATACCCCTTCTATAACGTCAAATTCATGTATTGCGTCGTCGAAGTTAACTTGGGTGATGGCCGCACCTGGAATCGATGAAAGCAGCGTTCGGCGCAGGGAATTACCGAGCGTGTGTCCGAATCCGGGTTCTAGGGGAGATACGGAGAATTTTTGTCTATTCTCTTCCTCCTCGTTAATGGATTCTATTTTTGGTCTTTGAATCACAAGCATGATTTTCACCTCTGGGACTTTATTTATGGTTCAGTTGTTTTTGAGTTACTTGCTATAAAGCTCAACAATGAGCTGTTCACGTATAGGGACATCTATTTGTTCTCGAACTGGGAGTTCTCGAACACGGGCGCCAAAGCCATCTTCAATCATATCCATCCATGCCGGCGGATTTCGATCTAAAACGTCCTTATTCCATTGAACAAGAATCATTTCACGTGCTTTGTCTTTAAGCGTAACTTGGTCATCTTTGCGTAAACGGTAGCTAGGAATATCAACTCTTTTGCCATTAACACGGAGATGTCCATGATTAACAAATTGTCGAGCTTGGGGACGCGTTGAAGCCCATCCTGCGCGATAGACAAAGTTGTCCAGTCGAAGCTCGAGATACTGCAGCATATTTTCGCCAGTAACACCTTCTCTGCGGCTGGCTTCTTTGAATATGTTGCGGAATTGGCGTTCTGTTAACCCATACGTGAAGCGGGCTTTTTGTTTTTCTTGCAACTGCAGTAAATACTCAGATGAGTTACCTCTTCGTCGAGACCGCCCATGTTCCCCTGGGGGGTAAGGTCGTTTTTCAAGGGCTGCTGTTTCTCCTTTTGTTCCCCAAACGTTCATACCTAAACGTCTGGACACGCGAGCTTTGGGACCTGTATATCGAGACATATCAGACCCTCCGGCGCTTTACGAGACGACAGCCGTTATGCGGGAGAGGAGTTACATCCTTTATCCCAGTTACTTCGATGCCTGCTGTTTGGAGTGAGCGAATAGCGGTCTCTCTGCCTGATCCAGGACCTTTTACCTGCACATCAACTTTCTTTATCCCATGCTCCATTGCTTTGCGTGCACACTGCTCTGCTGCAAGTTGAGCAGCAAATGGAGTACTTTTACGAGATCCTTTAAATCCAACATTGCCAGCTGAAGACCATGCCAAAATATTTCCTTGCTGGTCGCTTATGGAAACAATGGTGTTATTGAACGAGCTCTTGATATGAGCTACTCCGTGTACGATATTTTTTCGTTCACGTTTTCTTGACCTTCGAGCACCAGTATTTGAATCAGTCATAGTTATTTAAGTACCTTTTTCTTGCCAGCAACTGTCTTTTTGGGTCCCTTTCGTGTCCGAGCATTTGTGTGTGTACGCTGACCTCTGACAGGTAAGCCCCTCCTGTGGCGAAGTCCTTGATAGCATCCAATTTCCATCTTTCGTTTTATATCCTGTGAGACTTCACGGCGGAGGTCTCCCTCGACATGCATTTCGCCTTCAACATAACTACGCAATTTTGCGACTTCCTCATCTGTAAGGTTCTTGACTCTCGTTTCCTCATTAATTCCGGTAGCTTCGCAGACGTGCGATGCTAGTGTTCTTCCAATTCCGTAGATGTAAGTTAGTGAAACTACAGTCCGCTTTTCGCGCGGTATATCGACTCCAGCAATTCTTGCCATCCTCTACCCCTGCCTCTGTTTGTGTCTGGGGTTCGAACAAATAACGCGCACCACGCCCTGTCGACGGATAACCCGACATTTATCACACATTCGCTTAACGCTGGTTCGAACTTTCATACTTTGCCTCTGTACTTTGACACTTATTTATAGCGGTAGGTGATGCGCCCACGTTCAAGGTCATATGGCGTTAATTCCACTTGAACTTTGTCTCCGGGGAGAATACGGATGTAGTGCATTCGCATCTTTCCAGATATATGAGCTAGGACTTTATGTCCATTCTCTAGTTCTACGCGGAACATTGCATTTGGAAGAGGTTCGACTACCGTCCCTTCCATTACAATCGCATCTTCCTTTGATTTTGCCAGTGTCATACTCCTTTTTTGCTTATTTTTCTGTATTCGGAGGCTCGCAAAAGCGCGCGAGGCCGACAGGGAATCCTACCGTCGTATAATCCACTCCCCAACCCGAAAATCGGTATGTCGTAATATTGATGTAATAAGTTGGTCATTTCTCAGAAATCTCTTCAATTACTGCTGTTAATCGGCTAAAAACTTCGTCTTCAGCCCCATTTCCATCGACGATCTTAAGAATTCCTCTTTCTTCAAACCAGTCCAGTAATGGTGCGGTTTCAGTTTCATATAACTCGAGCCGGCGTGTTATGGCCTCAGCAGTATCATCGTCTCTTCCTCGGGCCAGCATTCGATCCATTACCTCATCAATTGATACATCGAGGTTTAAAGCTAGATTTAGATCATTCTCTGCGTAGCCAGATAGGGCTTCTGCTTGTCCCACAGTTCTGGGAAACCCATCTAGAAGAAAGCCACCGGACTGTACATCATCTTTTTGTAAACGTTCTTCGACTATTCCATTAATCACGGTATCTGGGACTAGGTCACCTGAATCCATAATTGATTTCGCCTTCATTCCGAGTTCAGTCCCTTCGGCAACAGCGGCGCGTAGCATGTCGCCCGTACTGATATGGACAACGCCAAATGATTCCGCAATCCGAACGGCTTGGGTTCCTTTTCCAGATCCCTGTCTTCCTAAGATCACTATCCCTAGTGGCATAAAGTAACTTCCAATGTGATTCTAGGTAGAAGATAAATCACTTGAGGAAACCTTCATAATTTCTCATCATTAGCTGACTGTCGATTTGTTTCATTGTTTCTAAGGCAACACCGACGGCAATGAGGATTGATATACCTCCGAAGGAAACCTGCCCAACATTTCCTTGGTCAAGAACTTTTGCGAGTATGAAGGTTGGAAGGAGGGCTACTAGAGCTATAAAGATAGCGCCTGCCAGAGTAATCCTATTCAAAATCCTCCCTAAATATCTTTCGGTATGGGGGCCCGGACGGATCCCTGGGATAAAGCCTCCCTGCTTACGAATATTGTCAGCTTGCTTTACCGGATCAAACGTTATGGCCGTATAGAAGTAAGAGAAGCCAACGATTAGTAAACCAAAGAATAGAAGGTAGAAGGGGCTATCACTAACTACTAAATTGCTATCAATCCAGCTTTGGATCGATTCACCCCATGTCTTATTCGCAGGATCACTATCTGATGGCAGTACTGAAACAAGAAGTTGAGGGAGATAGAGCACCGAGCTTGCAAAGATAATCGGTATCACACCTGATTGATTTACTTTTAAGGGAATGTAGGTGTTTTGGCCGCCATACTGTTTCCTACCCACAACTCGCTTCGCAAATTGAACAGGAATCCTTCTCTGTCCTTGTTCTACAAAAACAATTCCTACAAGGAGGGCGGTGAATAAGACTATAGCTCCAACCAGTCCTCCCATTCCTGCATCTGTTCGTACTAATGCACCTTGGTTAGGTAATGATGAAACGACAGAGGCAAAGATGATCAGCGACATGCCATTACCAATACCTTTTTGACTGATGACTTCACCCATCCACATTAGAAGGGCAGTTCCTGCTGTAAGAGTCAGTACAACAAGAGCGACACGTGGGACCGTGAAGTTAGGCAATAGGTCCAAACGAGTACCGCTACTTGGCCCGCTACCGAATCCTCCTCCTCCGTTGTGGAACAGAAACGCGAAAGCGGTTGACTGAAGCAGAGCAATACCGATCGTCATGTACCTTGTCGCTTGTGTGATCTTCCGCTGCCCGACTGCTCCCATTTGTTGCCACTGCTCAACACGAGGGATTACGACTCCGAGTATCTGCATGATTATCGAAGCAGTGATGTAGGGCATAATTCCCAAGGCGAAGATAGCAAATTGAGTTAGGGCCCCGCCAGAGAATAGGCGAAGGAATGCTAAAGCTCCGCCATTTTCATCAGTGGTTTCTTTGAGAAGCTGAATGGCGTCAATGTCTATTCCGGGAGCAGGGATAAAGCAGCCAAGTCGATAAATAAAGATCATACTGAGAGTAAAAAGAACTTTATTTCTTAAGTCCTCTACTCGAAACATGTTCAAGACGTTGGCTGCCATAATTATGTCCTTAACTTAAATAAGCATCTATCGGTTTGTTAATGCGTTCCCTTTAGCCGGAGGCCTTCTATCTCCCCAAGGTTTTGGTATCACGTTAATCGCTCCACCAGCAGCTTGAATAGCTTCTTCAGCAGATTTTGAAAAGGAATGTGCTGACACGTCTAACTTTGAGTTAATTTCACCTCGGCCGAGAATTTTTAGTAGGGATTTTTTCCGAAGAAGCCCCTTTTCTCGGAGAATTTCAGGCGTTATCTTCGCCTCTCCAAGTGCCTCAAGTGTGTCGATGTTGATGGCTTGATACTCAACTCGAAAAGGGTTATTAAATCCCCGTAGTTTAGGTAACCGGAGGTGCAGTGGGTTCTGCCCACCTTCAAAACCAACTGGTACCGTACCTCTTGCACGTTGCCCTTTTGTTCCTCTTCCTGCGGTTTTCCCGCCTTTTCCTCCGATTCCGCGAGCGACCCTCTTTGGTGGACGGTTAGCTCCCGGCTGGGGTTGTAAATCATGTATTTTCATATTTGGCCTCTCCCTTTATCGCCATCTGCTAGTCCGCTACTTCTTGAACTTCAATGAGGTGTGGGACTTTTGCAATCATGCCTCGAATTTCAGGTTTGTCTGGTAAGACATGTGTTTTACCTATACGTCCTAACCCAAGGGCGCGTAGCGTGCCGCGTTGTTTCGGTTTTGTACCGATAGAGGACCTTATTTGAGTGACCTTTAATCCCATAATTAACCCCTATTTAGTGACCTGACTGTACGCTCGGATTCCTTGTATGCGTTAAGCATTCCTGTTGGAACAAATTCTTCGGGGTCAAGCCCACGAAGAGATCCAATCTCGTCAGGTCGTTGAAGATTGGCCAGACCGTCAATAGTCGCTCGGGCAACATTGATGTGGTTCGGGGATCCCAGTGATTTACATAGCACGTCTTTAATGCCAGCTTCTTCTAGAATCACTCGTGCTGCGCCTCCTGCAATAACCCCAGTACCTGGAGCTGCAGGTTTTAGCAGAACCCGACCGGCCCCCTGTTCCCCTATCACGGGATGAGTGACAGTCGATCCTGCCATTGGTACTTGGAACAAATTACGCTTAGCCTCTTCTGTTCCTTTCTGTATGGCGAGAGGAACTTCTTTGGCTTTTCCATACCCCAAGCCAACACGACCTGCTCCGTCTCCTACTACAACTAATGCTGTAAAGGAGAAGCGTCGGCCGCCTTTCACCACCTTTGCGACTCGATTGATATGAATAACCCGAGAGTCTCTAAGCTCTCCTGGTGCTTTCTCTTCCTGTTCTTCCATTAGAATTCTAATCCTGCTTCCCGGGCTGCATTTGCTACTGCAGCTACTCGTCCATGATATTTGAGGCCACCTCGATCGAAAACGATCGTGTCAATTCCAGCAGCTTTTGCCCGCTGCCCTACTAATTGGCCTACCTTCTCCGCTGCTTCAATACCCTTTGTTCCGCTAGTTCGAATTTCGGGTTCAAGGCTTGAAGCTGCAGCTAATGTGTGTCCCTTTTCGTCATCAATGATTTGCGCTGAAATATTCCGATTTGATCGGAATACGGCAAGCCTTGGGCGATTACTGGAACCATGAATTTTTCGACGCAACCTATTATGGCGTCGTTTTCGACCTTGTCGTTTCTGTTTTGCTGAATCAACCATAATTAAGACCTACTTCACTGCCTTTCCAGCTTTACGAATAATGTGTTCCCCAACATAGCGAATACCTTTCCCTTTATATGGCTCAGGTTTTTTCAGTGCTCGGATATCAGCAGCTACTTGTCCAACCATTTGTTTGTCAATTCCTGAGATATTGAGCTCAGTTGGTGAAGGAACATCAAATTCAATTCCTTCAGGCGCTGAGACGTTCACAGGATGACTAAATCCAAGTTGGAATTCGAGATTTGTTTTTCCTTTTGCCTGTACTCTGTAGCCGACTCCGACCAACTCGAGTTGCTTGGAGTACCCTTCAGTAACGCCTATCACCATGTTGTTAATGAGGGACCTTGTAAGTCCGTGCAGCGCTTTTGACTGCCGCTCATCGTTCTCGCGACTCACAACTAGGGTTTCATCTTCATGAACGAGGGAAATCCCTTCCGGAAGAACATGGCCTAAGCTGCCTTTAGGGCCCTTAACTTCGACTGTTTCTCCGTTAATGGTGATCTCGACACTTGATGGTACTGAGATTGGAGTTTTTCCTATACGTGACATCTCATATTCCCCTTTACCAGACGTAGCAGAGTATTTCGCGACCCATATGGCGCTTTCTAGCTTCACGGTCACTCATTAGGCCTTTGCTAGTAGATACAACAGCTACTCCTAAACCACCTAGGACCCTTGGAATATCATTCGATTTTGAATATACCCGCAGGCCTGGTTTGGAAACTCGTTTAATTCCCGAGATTACTCGTGCTCGGGAAGGAGAGTATTTCATCTCAATTGTGAGGGTTTTCCCTGGTAAATCCTCATTATCTGAGACTATGTAGTTCTGAATGTACCCTTCTTTCTGAAGGAGGTCTGCAAGAGATTCTTTGAGTCTCGAGGAAGGCATATTGACGTCATCATGCATTGCAGTGTTTGCATTGCGGATTCGTGTCAACATATCTGCTACTGGGTCTGTCATTGTCATACCAATTACCTCCTACCAGCTTGCCTTTGTAACACCCGGAAGGTCTCCTGCGTGTGCTAACTCTCGTAGGCACACTCGACACAACCCAAATTTTCGATACACAGAGCGCGGCCTCCCACATCGTCTACATCGTGTGTAGGCACGCACTTTGAATTTTGGTGTTTTTCGTTGTTTATTAACTAAAGCTTTCTTTGCCATATTGCTAATTTCCTTCGGTTCGGAATGGAAACGAGAACGAATCTAATAAGGCTCGCCCTTCCTGGTCAGTGTTTGCGGTTGTGACAATAGTTATGTCCATGCCACGAGTTGAATCGATTTTGTCGTATTGGATTTCTGGAAATATCAGTTGCTCGGTTACTCCAAATGTGTAGTTACCGTTACCGTCGAAGGATTTTAGAGAAAGGCCGCGGAAATCTCGTACTCGAGGGATCGCTAAATTGATTAGCCGATCAAGGAATTCGTACATTCGGTCCCCTCGAAGGGTTACTTTCGCACCTATTGCATTTCCTTCACGCAACTTGAAACCGGCAATTGATTTTTTCGCTCTGGTAATCATCGGCCTCTGACCGGTGATGACAGCGAGATCATCAATGGCTCCTTCAAGTGCAGCTGAACGTGTCACTGCTTCCCCAACTCCCATATTGACAACGATTTTGGAGACTTTAGGTACCTCCATAATATTTGTTTTCCCTAGGTTACTGAGGAGCGACTGTCGGATTTCAGTTTGATATTTCTCTTTGAGGCGAGGTTTCTGGATAGTCGACATTAGAGGTCAGCTCCTGTCCGACGGCAAATCCTTACTTTTGAACCGTCATTAGCAATTCGGTAACCAACTCGAGTTGGCTTACCGTCTTGTGGACTTATAACAGCTACATTTGAAACACTAATTGGCATTTCTTTATCGATAATTCCACCTTGCATTGTTTCTCTGGTGGGTTTTTGATGCTTTTTAGAAATATTGACTCCATCTACGATAATCCTGCCGTCCTTGGGGGATACAAAGGAAACTTCTCCTTCTTTCCCTCTGTCTTTCCCTGAGAGGACCACGACTCTATCGCCTTTTCTGATTTTCATTTCACAACACCTCCGGCGCTAAAGAAACGATTCTCATAAATTGTTTCTCGCGCAACTCGCGCCCAACTGGCCCGAAAATACGTGTCCCTCTAGGTTGTCTGGCTTCATTTATTAGAACAGCTGCGTTTTCATCAAATCGAATATAGGATCCGTCTGGCCTGCGGCATTCTTTTTTTGTTCTGACTATGACGCACTTGACGACATCACCTTTTTTGACTTGGGCACCAGGAATAGCATCTTTGACTGTTGCTACGAATACATCCCCGATACTTCCATATCGCCTCTTGGAACCTCCTAGGACTTTGATACAAAGCACCTCTTTAGCGCCAGAGTTATCGGCTATCTTCAATCTTGACTCTTGCTGAATCATCGTGCACGCTCCAGTATCTCTACCAGTCGCCAGCGCTTTTTCTTTGACAAAGGCCGAGTTTCCTGTATACGAACGCGATCTCCTACATTTAGGTCATTTTCTGCATCATGGACAAAAAGTTTTGTTGTCCTTTGAACAGTTTTGTTATATCGGCGATGACGAACACGGTCTACTATCGCGACAACTGCTGTCTTATCCATACCATTTGAGATAACGAGACCTTCGCGAACTTTTCGCCGGTTTTGTCGTTGGGTGATTTCTTCAGTCATCGTTCTCCTCTAATTCCTCTGCGGCAGCTATTTCTCTCTCACGAAGTTCTGTCATAGCTCTGGCAACATTTTTCTTCACTTCTTTTATCCTGCTGTAGTTATCTAACTGCCCTGTAACCAACTGGAAACGAAGATTAAACAGCTCTTCCTTCGAATCATTTAAGGCAACGATCAGATCACTATCACTTAATTCCTTGAGTGCTTTCCCTCTAGCCATTAGAAACCTTCCTTACGAGTGACAAACTTCGCTTTAATCGGAAGTTTCTGAATAGCACGATCGATAGCCTCTCGCGCAACGGCTTCATCGCTATAGGAGAGTTCAAATAGGACTCTTCCTGGACGAACTACAGCAACCCAGCGCTCAGGGTTTCCCTTTCCTGATCCCATGCGTGTTTCCGCAGGCTTCTCGGTTACTGGCTTATCAGGGAAGACGTTTATCCAAACTTTTCCTCCACGTCGAATATGACGCGTCATCGCGATACGAGCAGCTTCAATCTGGCGGGCAGTAATCCATCCGGGTTCAAGCGCTTGAATACCAAATTCTCCAAAGACAACTTGATTTCCACCCTTGGCAGTACCCTTCATTCGGCCGCGTTGGTGTTTCCGGTGAGCTACTTTCTTAGGCATCAGCATTAGTCAGCCTCCCCTGGGCGGAATGTGGGTGTTTGGTGTTTTTCGTTAGTCATTCGAGCAATTTGCTCTTCTTCATCAAGCAACTTTTCAAATTCAGGGTCAGCTTCTTGGACCAGCGGTGCTAATTCTGTTAATTCATTATCCTCTTCATTTGATGGTCTATTGCGTGCTGCAGATGATGAGACCACTTCTTTTGGATGGCTCGGCCCAGCTGTCTCCCCGACGGCCATAGCTGCCTCTCGTGCAATCTTTTCTTCAGCTTGGACCTTATATGGAAGGATGTCTCCTCTGTATATCCAAACCTTTACCCCTATCCTTCCATAGGTGGTGTGTGCTTCTCTGAAGCCGTAATCTATATCAGCGCGTAGTGTGTGAAGTGGTACTCGCCCTTCGCGGTACCATTCAGATCGAGACATTTCTGCTCCACCTAGTCGCCCTGAACATTGGACTCTGATGCCAAGTGCTCCGGCTTTTTGAGCGTTTTGGACAGCCCGCTTCATTGCTCTTCTAAAAGCAACTCGTCCGGCAAGCTGATCAGCTACTCCTTGAGCAATTAACGCAGCGTCAAGCTCGGGTTGTTTAATCTCTTGAATATTTAGTTGAACTTTTGGATTTCCGGTAATTTCTGTTAGTCCGGAGCGTAAGCGGTCAGCTTCTGCTCCCTTTCGACCGATGACTATTCCTGGCCTAGCGGTATGCACATCAATGCGGAGCTTGTCTCGATTGCCTGTCCGTTCAACTTCTACTCTCGATATCGCGGCATGTGGAAGTTCAGTCATAAGGAAATCACGGATCTTCCAATCTTCAATAACAAAATCTGCGTACTCGCGATCGGCAAACCACCTTGATTTCCAATCAGTTGTTACTCCGAGACGGAACCCGTATGGGTTAACTTTCTGACCCATTACTCACCTTCCTCAGTTTCTTTAACTTCATCTGTCTCCTCAATATTATTGTCAGAAGATGGTTGATCTTCATTGTTCTCCTGCATACTCGCCGGTAAAGAAAACCCGGCTCTCTCTGCTGCTTCGGATGTGGTAAACCAAACATCTGCTTTAGTCCTCGAGTAGAAAGGAGACTCTGGGGGATGGTAAATCTTGGAGCTTACCTTTCCTTTTATTTGGTATTCTTCGGATGGTTGAGATCCATCATCCCCTGCAGAAGCCGATCCTTCTCCATAGGGGCTTGATTCATCATCATCATCTTCTGGTAAATCTTGATCTTCACTTTCATCTTGAGCCTCTACATCCAGATCTTCAGTTCCCTCTTCCACTTCTTGAGCCTCTACATCCAGATCTTCAGTTTCTCCATCTTCGGCGTCATTTGCTGCTTCCTTGGATTTTTCAACTCTTCGGCGTCTTGCTTCCACAGCGCTTGGAGCCATTGATGACCCCTTCAATTCAGCCCTATTACGTATTTCTTCAAGTTCTTCAGGGGTGTATCTGGCAAGGATTATCGTGATATGACAGGTTCGCTTTCGAATTCGTGTGGCACGCCCTCGAGCTCTTGGCCGCCACCTTTTCATCGTCGGGCCTTCATCTGCGTAACATGCGGTTACGTAAAGTTCCTCAGATGAAATCCCATCGTTATTTTCAGCATTTGCAGCGGCTGAATTTAAACACTTTTGAATAGTGTCACTGATTCTTCGCTCAGAGAACAGTAGGAGGTCTGAAGCTTCCTGAAATGATTTATTACGAATCAGGTTAAGAACCTCTCGGGCTTTGTAGGCAGAAGAACGAACATGTTTTACTTGAGCTCTCGTCCCTGGGCGTTCATTAGTTTTGACCACTGACATTACCGATTAACCCCTCGTTCTTGGCCGGCATGAAACCTGAAAGTCCGGGTCGGTGCGAATTCACCTAGTTTATGACCGACCATGGTTTCTGTAATATAAACCGGAACATGCTTCCGGCCGTCGTGGACGGCAATGGTATGACCTATCATGTCTGGGATTATCGTGGATCGACGTGACCATGTCTTTATAACTTCTTTAGACCCTGAGGTATTTAGGCCATCAATTTTTTTCAGTAGGTGGCCATCAACGAATGGACCTTTTTTGAGACTTCTTGGCATGCTAAATCCTTTACCTTCGTGATCCTCGTGTTCGGCGTCTTCGAACAATGAGTTGTTGAGACTGTTTCTTCTTTTTTCTTGTTCGCTTTTCTGGTTTCCCCCAAGGGGAAACGGGATGGCGCCCTCCCGAAGTTTTTCCCTCACCACCACCATGTGGGTGGTCGACAGGATTCATAGCGACACCTCGGGTCTGAGGACGCTTCCCTTTCCATCTATTCCGCCCGGCTTTGCCGATTTTTATTAGTTCATGTTCCGCGTTTCCGACTGATCCGACAGTGGCCATTGCATCGATAGGGACTCTTCGCATTTCAGTACTCGGAAGTCTGAGTGTTGCGTAACTTCCTTCCTTGGCAACAAGTTGGACACTTGATCCTGCACTTCGAGCCAATTTCCCTCCGCCGCCAGGTCGCAACTCAATATTATGCAATACGGTTCCAACAGGTATATATCGAAGCGGCAATGCGTTTCCTGGACGTATTTCCGATCCTTGCCCTGATTGAAGTACGTCACCAACTGCTAATGCACTTGGTGCAAGAATGTATCGCTTCTCACCATCATGATAATGGAGGAGAGCAATACGACACGTTCTATTCGGGTCATACTCTATTGCAGCAACTGTTGCCGGAACACCGTCTTTATCACGACGAAAATCTACTTTTCTGTATAGCTGTTTGTGCCCACCGCCTCGATGACGTGAAGTTTTTCGTCCGTAATTATTTCTCCCACCAGTCTTAGGCTTACTAGTAGTCAGTGATTTTTCAGGATAGCTCTTTGTGATCTCGGAAAAATCTGCCTGGGTTTGAAATCGTCTTCCGGGGCTTGTTGGTTTTCTTCTTCGTATTGCCATGTGATTTCCTATACGTCAAACAATTCGATTGAGTCACCTTCAGCAAGAGTGACAAGGGCTCGTTTTTGGTCAGAGCGGCGTCCATAGGTAAAATTTCGCCGATTTCTTTTTCGTTTTCCTTTTCGATTCAACGTATTTACTTTCAAAACACGAACGCCAAAAATATTTTCTACAGCATTTCTTATTTGCGGTTTTGTAGCATCTGGGCTTACCTCAAACGTGTAGACATTCCGCTCTAAAAGCTCATAAGACTTTTCGCTTACAATCGGTTGAACAATAATATCGCGATTGTCGCTCATGACTCCTCCACTTGATCTTCAATGGAATTTACACTCTGATTCTTAGAATCAGCTGAGCTAGTAGGAAGATTCTCTTTAGTGAAGACAACCATGTCATGCGACAGGACATCAAACACATTCAGTTGAGTTGGAGATATAACATGAGTGTTATTGAGATTTCGGAAACTTTTCCATGCATTGATATCTCCGTCATCCACAACGAGGAGAACTTTTCCTTCGGCTCCGATAGAGTTCAAAGCATTTTTTGCGTCTTTAGTTTTGGGGCTCGCAAAACTCCAACCTTCCACAACTAGAACATTATTCTCTGATGCTCTATCTGATAATGCTGAGTACAAAGCGAGGCGCTTCATCTTCTTTGGAGTTTTTTGCGAGTAATCTCTTGGCTTCGGCCCCATTGCAACTCCACCGCCACGCCATTGTGGGATTCTAGAAGAACCAACTCTTGCACGGCCAGTACCTTTTTGTTTCCAAGGCTTCGCACCGCCTCCACGAACTTCGGCTCTCGTTTTTGTGCTGTGTGTTCCCGCTCTTTTTGCGGCTAACTGGGCATTGACAACCTGATGCATCACTGGAACATTTGGCTCTATCCCAAAAATGCCATCATCGAGTTCGATGCTTCCTGCCTTCCCTCCGGTAACTTTAAGAACTTCAGCTGTTGCCATTAGTTCTCACCTCCAGCAGAAGCGACTTTAACTGCATTGCGAATCAACACAGTTGCACCACGAGGGCCTGGAACGGAACCCTTTAAAAGAAGTGTTTCTTCTTCATCATTGGATTGAACAACTTCTAGGTTCTGTATTGTTGTTTTCTGTGAGCCCATTCTTCCAGGCATTTTCTTTCCTCGGAAAACTCTAGAAGGGGTTGCGCATTGACCAATAGCTCCGGGTTTCCGATGGACTTTGTGGGCTCCATGGCTAGCTCTTTGGCCCGCGAATCCGTGTCTTTTCATGACACCAGCGAATCCCTTCCCTTTGCTAACTGCGGTAACGTCGACGAGCTCACCTTTACCGAGGATATCTACGCCAATTTTCTGGCCGATTTCATAATCATCAATTTCGTCAATACGGAGTTCAAGAAGTTTTTTTCCCGGCTCTACTCCAGCCTTGTTGAAATGTCCAACTTTAGGCTGGTTCAGGGCTTGTGGTGCAACTTCACCGAAAGTTACTTGCAAGGCGTTGTAACCATCTACAAGTTTTGTTTTGATCTGAACTACGCGGCAAGGAGGTACTCGAAGAACCGTAACTGGAACAACACGGTTATCTTCATCCCAGACCTGAGTCATACCGACCTTTTGGGCGACTATTGCCTTATCCGTCATGAGGTAACCCTTAAATTCTTTCCTGTAGTCCATCTCTATGGCCGAAGCCATCTGTGAGTACGCTCCGCTAAAGCTGCCTTAGAGAGCGTTATATTCCCGATTTGCCAAGTAGTTCCAGTCAAAACTGACGGCTTTCTTGGACGTCAATTTAGTGACATATCTTGCCACTACAGGGGTCAATCATACCGACACATACGGCAACCTCCAACCCTATGGAAGTTAGATAATCTGAGGTGCGCGACCAACAAAGATTCATTTCTCAAGGTAGGAGAAATAACGCTGGAACTAAAGGAAATTAAGACTGTTGAATCTTAATTTCTATATCTATTCCTGCAGGTAAGTCTAGCCGTTGCAACGAATCAACTGTTTTAGCTGAAGGTTCAAGAATGTCGAGCAATCGCTTGTGAATTCTCATTTCGAAGTGCTCTCTTGAATCTTTGTACTTATGTGGAGATCGAATAACCGTGAAACGATGTTTCTCAGTAGGGAGCGGTATGGGGCCACGAATATTGGCCTCTGTTCTCTTTACTGTTTCAACAATTTTTTTCGTTGATTGATCGATAACTTCGTGGTCATAAGCTTTCAACCGAATTCTGATTTTTTGACCCGATGCCATTCAGATTTCTCTCTTATTCGACAATCTTTGTGACAGCGCCAGCGCCTACAGTTCTTCCACCTTCTCGAATAGCGAAACGAAGACCTTCGTCCATGGCTATTGGGGCGATTAACTCAACATCCATTTTGGTGTTGTCTCCTGGCATACACATTTCAGTTCCATCAGGAAGATTAATCGTTCCAGTGACATCTGTTGTCCGGAAATAGAATTGTGGTCGATAGTTGGAGAAGAATGGCTTATGTCGACCACCCTCTTCCTTGGTCAGAACGTAAACCTCAGCTTCGAATTTCGTATGAGGTGTAATACTTCCGGGTGCAGCAAGGACCTGTCCACGCTTGACCTCTTCTTTATCGATGCCTCGGAGGAGTGCTCCGATGTTGTCTCCGGCCTGTCCTTCGTCAAGGAGCTTACGGAACATTTCGACACCAGTACAGGTCGTGGTTTGTGTTTCCTTTATACCCACAATTTCAATCTCATCTCCGGTGTGGACCATTCCCTGCTCTATCTTTCCGGTTACAACGGTTCCACGCCCAGTAATGGAGAAGACATCCTCAATTGGCATTAGGAAGGGTCGGTCAACGTCACGCTCAGGAAGCGGAATGTACTCATCAACTTGTGCCATGAGATCAAGGACTTGCGCTGCAGCATCTGCATCACCTTCAAGAGCCTTTAACGCTGACACTGGAAGTATCGGAGTATCGTCACCTGGGAAATCATATTCATCCAGAAGTTCTCTAACTTCCATTTCAACCAGCTCTATCAGCTCATCATCGTCAACCATGTCAACCTTATTAAGAGCGACAATAATTTTAGGAACCCCAACCTGACGAGCAAGAAGCACATGCTCACGAGTTTGAGGCATAGGGCCATCTGCAGCCGAAACTACGAGAATAGCTCCATCAACCTGAGCCGCACCTGTAATCAT
>PBIQ01000009.1 GCA_002720485.1 Acidimicrobiaceae bacterium | reverse complement strand
CTGAGATCCGCCAATATTTTCGTGATACCACATCCATGCTTCAGGATTAATTGGCTCACCGACAGTTCCAAGAACACGAAGGCTAGTCAGATCATGTTTCCTGACCTCTTCACTCCCCCATTTCATAAAGGTTCGAATAGCAGTTGGAGCTGTGTAGAGCTGTGTCACACCATATCTATCGATAATGTCCCATAGCCTATCCTTCGACCACGTAGACCTATCTCCTGACCCTCTGAGTTCTTGTCGCGGAGTATCCGGTGTCCCCTCATACATCACGGAGGTGCAACCATTCGCTAAGGGGCCATACACGATATAGCTATGGCCTGTAACCCAGCCAATGTCAGCAGCACACCAATACACATCACTTTCAGGGTGGATATCAAAAACATACTTGTGGGTGAACGCCACTTGAGTGAGGTAGCCTCCGGTGGTGTGCATAATACCCTTTGGTTTTGCGGTGGTACCCGATGTGTACAGCAGATAAAGAAGTTGTTCACTGTCCATAGGCGGGGCTGGGCAATTGGCTGATGCTTCCTGCATAAGTTCGTGCCACCAGTGGTCTCGCCCTTGAACCATTGTGACAGGTGTATCGCAACGGTTTACAACGACTACATTGTTTACTGTGCCGGCACCATTCTCGAGTGCTGCATCTACATTTACTTTCAAGGGTGAGGGTTCACCTCGCCTATATCCGGCGTCTGCTGTGATAATAAGCTTGGCATCAGCATCTTCACATCTATCAATGATGGCGTCAGGACTAAAGCCTCCAAAGATAACAGAATGAGCGACTCCGATTCGGGCGCATGCAAGCATAGCTATTGGTAGCTCTAAGATCATTGGCATGTATATCGCTACTCGGTCGGACTTCTGCAGTCCTAAATCTTTTAGAACATTGGCAAATTTGGAAACTTCATCAAGAAGCTCTTTATACGTTATCGACTTGGTATCTCCGGGTTCACCTTCCCAGTGAAATGCTACTTTTTCTCCGTTGCCACTCTCGATGTGCCGATCGAGACAATTGTACGTGATGTTTAATTCCCCTCCGAGAAACCACTTTGCATATGGAAGGTCCCATTCTAAAGTCGTATGGAAGTCCTGAGACCATGTGAGGAGCTCTCGTGCTTGACGAGCCCAGAATGCTTCGTAATCGGCATCTGCTTCTTCATATAAACTATGGTCCGCCGTTAGGGCGCCTCTTTGAAACGCTGCAGATGGCGGAAATGAGCGATTTTCAGTATAAAACTCTTCAATAGCTTGATTGGACACTGCGCCCCCTTTTGATGACGTATTGATGAGAATACCCTTTGCGAAGAATACGGGCCAAAATCTCTTACCTGATTAATTCAGGGCTGGATCTTCCATTCAATAACGGTAAATCCTCCTAGCCCATTGGGATCAAGTAGAGCTTCAGCTTCAATTGCTCTACTTCGTGCAGCCAATCCTTCAAGATTTGGATTTGATGCATTCTCGAGCCATACTCGTTTTCCTTCTTCAACGAGTTCCGAAATTCCAAGTGATTGCAACCACTCGTGTTGGAACTGAATAGAATCTGGGATTCGTACGGAACTAATTTGCTTAAGATCCACATCAGTCGTTATGTCCTGGCTACCTGGCTCGACCAATGGACTTTCGCCTGGACCATGACCCCTGTATGTTCGGAGCCACTCATGATTTGCCGGTGCAGGAAAAGATGGAAGGGCGTAGTCAACTACTACTACTCTGCCAGATTCGATTAAACCGAGTGCATCATTCAACCAGCGGCGGGCCATAGTCTGGTATGGAATTCGGGTACCCGGGCTTTGAGCGATACCGAATAGATCGTTTAGATCTTCATCAGTTTTGACGAGCACTTCGTGGAATAGCCCATTACTAGTTCCGACACATACCTGAGACCACTCGCCGGTTTTTTCACTCTCATATATATCAAAGGGGAGATTGTCTAGTAACTCATTTGCAAAAATGACACCTGTGACATTTTTGTCCGGAAGTTGACCGGACGATTGCACACCCTCTGGGTGTTGTGACCGCTGAAGTACGCTCTCTTCTACTGTTATGTATCTGAGGGCCATCTGGCAGTCTGGCTGCGCCTTTAGGATTGACCTTGCAAGAGTTCCAGGGCCAGCTCCAGCTTCAATGAAATAAAAGGGATCGGGTTTTCCTAATTCTTCCCACCATTTATCAAGTGCATTTGCTACTAGCTTTCCAAAAAGCGGACCTGTCTCTGGACTAGTTATGAAATCATTTCTTCTTCCAGCTCCTCCACTTGCATAAAACCCTAATGAAGGATGATAGAGGGCTAATTCCATGAATCTACTAAATGGCATCACTCCATTTAAGGTAATTTCTTGGGCTATCTCTTCATGAAGGTTCATCGTAGATATATACGCACACGCTTTGAAAGTCGTCAACTACGAAGAAAAATTATCCGCCAAATGCTATAAGACTGACATCTGTAAAATGGGTGACAATTCCGGGCGCAACTCCGAAGGCAATAGTGGTACCTGCAGTCAACACAAGAGCGGTTAAGAGTGAGACAGGTACTTTCACTTCTCCTACGTGTGTTTCATGAGGGTCTTCAACCCACATGCGCATAGCTATTTTTCCGTAATACCCAAAGGCAATGACAGCATTAATCGCTGCTACTACAGCCAATCCATACCCCCAGTTTGTACTGGCGCTGGTAAGGGAAGTAAATACTGAGAACTTTGCATACCAACCTCCCAGCGGAGGTATTCCTGCAAGTGACGCTAGGAAAACTGTCATTACTATCGCCAGACTTGGAGATGTACGAAATAACCCGTTGTAGCTTTCGAGATCAGCCGATTTGGTTTTTCTAGAAACGGCAAGGATTATTCCAAACGCCCCAATATTCATTGCTGCATAGATCACAAGATAGGTGACAACAGCAGAAACGGCTTTGTCGGCTATTGCTGGGCCTTCCCCCGCTACGGCGAGAGGAGCAAGCATAAATCCTGCTTGTGCAATACCAGAGTATGCCATTAGGCGAACAATATTTGTTTGCCTCAATGCCATTACATTTCCTGCAGTCATTGACAAAGCAGCGAGAATCCAGATTAGTGGCTGGAAAACATCTTCCTGACCGATGAAACCAATGACCACTAAGTTCATGAGGGCAACAAATCCTGCTGCCTTAGAAGCAACAGCTAAAAAGGCAGTTACGGGTGTCGGTGCCCCTTCATAAGTGTCCGGAGCCCATGTGTGGAAAGGGAATGCAGATACTTTGAAACCAAATCCAATGATCACGAATGTTATTCCTAAAGTAATTACTGGGGTATTAGCGCCACCGCTTGCTATCGATTCATTTATTTCTTCAAGAATTGTGCTTCCGCTGACACCAAATATCAACGACATTCCATACAGCATGATCGCCGAAGCGAAAACTCCCATCAAATAATACTTAAGACCTGCTTCATTGCTTTTGTGATCTTTTTTACGCCAAGCAGCTAATAAGTAAGCAGGGATTGAAAGCAGCTCAAGTGCGACAAAGATGGTAATAAGATCTCGGGCAGAAGCCATCAGTACCATCCCAAGAACTGAGGAGATAAGCATTCCGTAGTACTCGTTTTCCCAGTACTCTCCTTCTGCTATGTAATTCGTAGATAGCAGAACGACTAGGTAACCGCTCAGGAGGAATAATGCTTTGATTATGAGGGAGTACTTGTCGACAACGAATGCTCCCTTGAACATTGATCTATCTTCTGAGTCTATTGCAAGAGTCAGTATGGGAATAAGAGGTATCAGCATTACTATCCCTGCAAGAGCCGACGTAATTGAGCGTCCCTTCTCTAACCAAATGACATCGATCAAAGTCAGCAAAGCGCCACCGCCTAAAAGGCAAAGTTCGGGAGCGACAGCATGCCAGTCGATTGGGGGACGTTCAAATGCCCCTGAAGAGGCAAGAAGGCCAAAAGCGGATGAGAAAGCGTCAATCATGAATTACTATTCCTTCATCGATTCCGCAGTTTCTCTAACATTTGCAAAGCATTCTTTGCCCAGATCTGCGCCCTCTACTTCTAGACAATTTTCTATTTCTTCGCCTTGAATATCTACCGTCAGGGATTTAACCACAGCGTCATCTGTAGTTGTAAAGATTGGCCGCGGGTACAAGCCAAACAAAAGAATGAGGGCAAGAATGGGCGCCCAGGCTATCCATTCATGTTTTTTAACATCGGTAATTTCCTCATTATCAGCGAATTCTTCCTTAGGATTTCCCATCGCAGTCTTCTGCAACATCCACAATAGATACCCAGCTGCAAGAACAGTTCCGAGAGCTGCTACTACCATATAGCCACGGAAAGTGCTCTCTGGAAGGATAGAAGCTGGGTTATAGCTTGCAAGGATTGCCGGGAATTCGCCCCAGAAACCTGCAAGGCCGGGCAACCCAAGTGAGGCCATTGCTGAGAACCCAAGTATCCAACCTAATCTCGGCGCAGAGACAAGAAGGCCACCTAGTCGACCCATATCCAACGTGTGATAACGGTCCTTCATAGATCCAGCTATGAAGAAAAGCATCCCCGTTATTAGGCCATGAGCAACCATACCGAAGATTGCGGCATTAATTCCGAAATCAGTTAATGTGGAAATTCCTAACATCACAAAACCCATGTGAGCTACGGATGAAAACGCTATAAGTCTCTTCATGTCGCGCTGCGCTAAACACCCAAGCGCACCATAGATGATGCCGATAACTGCTAACAAGCCTATAAAGGGAGCCCAAGCAGAAGCAGCTTCAGGAAGCATAGGAATAGCAATTCGAATAAACCCATAAGTACCAAGTTTTAAAAGAACAGCGGCAAGAATAACTGAACCTACCGTGGGTGCCTGCGTGTGTGCATCAGGGAGCCATGTATGAAATGGAAACATTGGTACTTTAACTCCGAAACCTACAAACATTCCAGCAAAAATCCAGAGCTGAGCAGATCTACTAATACCTAAAGAAGCTCCTTCCGAGAGGGACACAATTGAGAAGGTATTCGCCTGATCACCAACGATCGAACCATCTGCGAGGAAATACAAGGCTAAGAAACTAACCAACATCAGTGCAGAGCCAAACATCGTATATAGGAAAAACTTGAGAGAGGCGTAACGCCGATCATCCCCGCCCCATACAGCAATCATGAAGAACATCGGCAAAAGGACAACTTCGAAGAACACAAAGAAGAGGATTAAGTCTTGAGATGCAAAAGTGCCGATCATTCCGGTCTCAAGAATGAGGATGAGAGCCAAAATGGCTTTAGGGTTACGGGGCTCGGGGAAATGGCCGAACGTGTAAACCAGACAAAGCGGAACGATGAGCAGCGTTAAGGCGATTAATGGGAGGGACATCCCATCTACTCCCAAGATGTAACGGCTATTAATTACGTTGATCCACTCTTTATCGACGACATACTGCAAATCACCTGACTTACCGTAATCAAAATCGAAAAGCATGAAGACCCCAAGCGCTGCAGTCACAAGTGTGGTTCCTAAAGCTACGGCTTTGACCAGTTCCTCTTGAGCTTTGGGGATTAGCATAACGACCGCCGCCCCAATAAGAGGAAGAAATACCATAAGGCTCAGTAGCCAGTTGTTGTCATATTCCATATCAGATTTCTCCTAAACAAACACAATAAGTAAGCCAGCCAGAATTGTGGTGGCCGCGAACATAATTGCGGCGTATTGGTGAATTTTGCCGCGTTGGATAATAGTTCGAGTAGTCTCACCAAGACCTTCAGATGCCTTACCTGAAAGGTTTACTACTCCATCGACCATATTTTGGTCTATTTTTTCATACACGAAAGTGGCTGCGCGAGCCGTTTGTTTCCCTACTTGATTCACTGCTTCGTCAATGCCCTTTTGGTTCGTCCAATATGTCGCATCGGCTACGGGACCCTTTGTTCCATTTGCAATGATGTCTGTATAGAGATGATCTAGATAGTACTTCTGCTTTAGGAGAGTGTGTCCTGCTTTGGCTACCTTGCTCTTCTCAGTTAACCCATTCGTCAACTCAGTTGCGGCCGGGCTTTGAGCATTCACTTTTACAAAGAAATAGTAGCCGGCAGCACTAACCCCAATGATCGCGACAACCGTCGAGAAGATAGCAAGGGACCAGCTTGGCGTTCCGTGGGCTATCGGAGGGAAGTATGTTGCGACTGGCTCCACATAATGGCCGAACCTTTCCTGCCATCCGGCTTTACTGCCAGTTAGGAAACCTACGGGGAAGTTTAGGAAACCAGCACCGGTGGCCATGACAGCGAGAATTACAAGGGGAATTGTGATGCGCTTCCCTGATTCGTGTGGGTCGCCATGCCCATGAGTGTCGCCACGGAATTCTCCGAAGAATGTTAGGTAAATTACTCGTGTCATGTAGGCGCAGGTCAAAGCAGCTCCAATAATTCCCATTACTAAGGCGAAAACGTAGGTTCCATTACCGCCAGTACCGCCGAACAAGCCCCAGCCGCCGGTACCCACAAGTATCTCGTCCTTCGACCAGAACCCTGCAAGAGGTGGGAGTCCCATCAAAGCAATCGTGCAGACTATAAATGTTTTATAGGTCGTGGGCATAAACTTGCGCATGCCGCCCATAGATTTCTTCATATCGAAACTATGCACAGAGTGACTTACTGAGCCAGCTCCTAGGAATAGTCCTGCTTTGAAGAAGGCGTGGGTAAATAGATGGAAAACAGCTGCGGTCCAAGCTCCCACACCGAGAGCCATAACCATATACCCCAGCTGGGAAACGGTTGAATAAGCCAATACTTTCTTTATATCATCTTGTACAAACGCCAAAAGGCCAGCTCCTACCAAAGTCACTGAGCCGACAAGAGCAAGAACATTAAAGCTTGAACCTGCAATATCAAAGCCTTCGAAAAATACTCCGTAGAGTCTGGCAACCATATAAATTCCTGCAACGACCATTGTTGCTGCATGGATCAGTGCTGAGACGGGAGTAGGTCCTGCCATGGCGTCCGGAAGCCAGGTATGAAGAATAAATTGTCCCGATTTAGACATGACTGCAGCTGTTAGACATAGAGAAGCTATGAGGAGAGTCGACTGTCCGATCTCATTATTGATTGCAGCATTATTTATATCTACAATGCTCCAACTCCCGGCAGACCAAAATAGGACAATCATTCCGACAAGAAGCCCCATGTCGCCCACTCGGTTAGTTAAAAAGGCTTTTAAGGCTGCATCAGAATTTGGTTTTTCTTCCCACCAGTGCCCTATGAGCGCGAATGAACAGACTCCAACTAGCTCCCATCCAACAATAGTTTGCAGGATGTTCTCGCTTAGGACGAAGAAGAGCATAGATGCTGAGAAGAGGCTTAGGAAGGCAAAATAGTGTGTGTAACGCCGATCACCTGCGACATATTCAGTTGAATATATGTGAACGAGAAGCGAGATAGCTGTTACAACGAAAAGCATCATTACCGCTAAGCCATCGACCATAATGCCAACCTGGAAACTTCTTCCGCCGCTTTCCCACCAGGTAAACCTCTCTATTACAGGTTTTATACCTACGGAACTGTAACCATCTTTCTCCTCAGCTAATGCTGAAACAACTATTTCTTCACTCGATGCAACCCCTAGTTCATTGAAAGATGTTCTCTGGATTTCCTCGTTGAGAATCCCCTCATGAGCTGCTTTATCTGAGTGCTTTTCCTCATCATGGTATTGTTGCTTCTCGGTGTAACTATCTGCATTGTTAACCTGACCAATCCACTGCCCAACACAGCAGATAGCAAAAATGAACGCAACAGCTATTGAGATGATGCCGAATTCAGCTCCTTTGTATTTCATCCGTTTTCCAAAGAAAAGGATGAGGACAAATGAAATTGCCGGAAGTGCAGGAATTATCCATGCTTTTTCTAAAAACCATCCACCAGCTTGGATCAATGATGTCGGGCCTTCGCCTGCTAGTGCACTCAAAGCTACCATTTCACCCTTTCATCGAATCGATAGACGATAGATCGACACTGCTTCGGTTGCGGAAAATGAGTAGAACAATAGCGAGTCCCACTCCTACCTCTGCGGCTGCGATAGCTATCACGAATAATGCAAAAACTTCGCCAGCAATGTTATTGGTCATGGTTCCGAAAGCAACGAGGTTAATGTTTACCGCATTTAATATTAATTCAATGGACATAAGAACCATGACGCCGTTCTTACGGGCGAGAACACCATAAATCCCGATGCAAAAGAGTACGGAGCTAAGAAGGAGGAACTGAACTAATAACACGTTATTCCTTCCTCGCAACTACGACTGCACCGATCAAAGCTGCAAGTAGAAGAACTGAGACGGCTTCGAAGGGAACGATATAGTCAGCAAAAATAGAGTCAGATACCGTAGCCGCATTAGTTACGGACTCACGTGGTAATTCGGTATCTCGAAAAGTATCTATGAGGGCGTAGGTCATAACTCCGAACATTAAGGCAGCGATAATGGCTGGGAGCGTACGATTAGGCATGTTGAGATCAGCTTCTTCGCCCAAGCTTGCTTTTGTTAGCATCACTCCAAATAGCAGCAGCACAACCACAGCACCGATGTAAACGAGGACTTGTGTTACACCGACAAATTCAGCTCCGAGAAGAAGGAATTGGCCAGCTACTCCACCTAAGACGACTACGAGCCAAAGTGCAGCATGGACTACATTTTTTGTGCGTACTACTTTTAACGCTGCGCAGATCATGATCAGAGCCATAATCCCGAAGAAAACGTTCTGGGCGACCATTAGCGGGGAACCTTTCTCTGCTTCTGTTCAGATCCAGCTTCGTATTCTTCATAATCTGGGACGGTATGCATCCATTCACTCAAGCGTTCCTTGTCATGGAGAAGGTCAGCGAGTCGAAGTTCAGAGAATTCATATTCGGGAGTCCAGAAAAGAGCATCAAAGGGGCATACCTCAACACAGATCCCGCAGAACATGCATAGTGAATAGTCGATGTCGAAGCGGTCTAAAGCATTTACTTTACGTGGCTGTCCTCCTGCTCGACGCGGTGGTGCCAGCTCTTTATGTCCTTCTATATATATGCACCAGTCAGGGCATTCTCTTGCGCAAAGCATACACGCAGTGCAGTTTCCTTCGTGGAGGGCTATAACACCTCTAGCTCTAGTGGGGGGAGCTTCTTTTTCGTGTGGGTATTGGACAGTAAGTGCCCCTTCGCTAGGCTTTGGCACCGGATTCTTAATGCCACCGGGGAAAAGAGTCTTAATCATGGTGCGGAAAGTGACTTTGAGGCCTTTAAGTATTCCTGGAATTTGTGACATTACACGACCACCTTTAGAACGCCGGTTAGAGCTATATTGGCAAGGCTTAGCGGTATGAGGAATTTCCATGCAAGCCGTTGCAACTGGTCCTCTCGGAATCTTGGAAATGTGAATCTAAACCAGAAAATCAAGAAAGCAATGGCCATCATTTTCCCTGCGAGAATCAAAGGCCCTATGACATTAAATATGTCGTTAGTTGGGTCTATTCCCGGGATGTACCAACCTCCGAAGAAAAGTACTGCGGCTATAGCTGAAAAGACAGCGGCTGATGCGAACTCACCAATGAAGAAAAGAAGGAACCGAATTCCTGAATATTCAGTAAGGTACCCTGTAACAAGTTCAGATTCAGCTACAGGCATATCAAATGGTGCCTGAGTGAGTTCAGCTTGAACTGCAACCATAAAGATGAAGAATCCTATGAACTGGGTCAGTATAAATGGGTTTCCGATACCCCCCATCCCAGAATTTCTCCTTCCGCTTGAGCTAAAACAATTCCTTGCATGTTCATCGTTCCGGCTTGAATGACGACACCGACGACGGCGAGAATAAGTGGAAGCTCGTAGGCAATAAGCTGTCCGGCTGCACGAATACCACCAAGGAGTGAGTATTTATTGGCCGAGGACCAGCCGGCCATAAGTATTCCTATGACAGAGACAGAGGAAACCGCCATCGCAAAATATATTCCGGCGTCAAGATTGACAAACATCGCATCTGGGCCTGCCGGAATAATTACTACCAACAAGAAGGTTGACATGAGCACAACAAACGGGGCTGCAGCAAAAACAAATTTATCTGCCTTCGTTGGGAAAATATCTTCTTTCTGTAGCCATTTACCTACCTCAGCTAGTAGCTGCATAGAACCGTATGGGCCTGCTTCCATTGGCCCTAATCGACTTTGCATAAAAGAAATAGCTTTAAAAAGGTATAGGTATACGATGGTTCCTGCTGGAAGCAGAACAGCAAGGAGTCCGATTGGTACCTTGATTAGGAACGTTTGTTGCCACCATGCGGGGTCTAGAGCAAGGACACTGGTCATCGGTCAATATCTCCCAAAATGAAATAGAGGGAAGCAAGGATTGAGATAATGTCTGGAACGAATACCCCTTTAAGTAGCCAAGGGGTGATGGACATGTTGGAGAAGCTTGCTGACCTGATCTTGACTCTAAATGGTGTTAAATCTCCTTGACTTACTAGGTAGAATCCCATTTCTCCAAGTGGATTCTCAGTAGCAACGTAAGCTTCGCCCGCTGGAACTTTAATGATGCGCGGGACTTTCGCCATGATCGGCCCTGCAGGTATTCCCCCAAGTAACTGTTCGAGGATATTGCAGGCTTCGCGAGTTTCTTGAAGTCGGACCCAGAATCGAGAAAATGAGTCACCATCAGGGTGTGTCCAAACTTTCCAATCGACTTCGTCATAAACCAGGCCTACATTGGCATCTCTTCGAATATCCCAATCAACTCCTGAACCTCGAAGATTTGCTCCAGATAGGCCATACGACAATGCCACTTCAGGAGGTATCACTCCAATTCCTCTTGTCCGTGCTTGGAAAATTTCGTTTCCTAATACAAGTTCCTCCATCTCGTCACAGAAATCTCGCATCTTTCCTATTACGGTCCCTGTTTCCTCGATCCATCCTTTGGGAAGGTCATCTTTTAGACCTCCAATTCGGTCGAAGTTCGGGTGGAAACGACCTCCTGTTACCCGCTCAATCTGGTTTAGAACAAATTCTCGATCTCGGAATGCGTAGAATACTGGGGTTGTTGCCCCTACTTGAACAGCCATATCACCTAGGAATAGAGATATGTTTGCTATCCGGCTCAGCTCAAAGAGTACTGTGCGGATCCATTGGGCTCGAGGAGGTGCTTCTACTTCCATTAGCTGTTCTGCAGCAAGGATGAATGGCACCTCGTTAGCGAAACTCCCCAGCCAGTCTATGCGATTGACAAGGGTGGTTACTTGGGGGTACGTACGTACTTCAGTGAGTTTTTCGTACCCTCGATGCATGTAGCCCATAATTGGTTCAGCAGCAACAACTTTTTCTCCATCGAGTTTGGCCACAATACGTAAAGTTCCATGAGTTGCAGGGTGCTGAGGACCTAAATTCAGAGTCATGCCTTCATCGGTTTCGACTTCTACATTGACGCGGGCATCAGCTGCCTGAGCAGCTATGTAAGCCATCTGTTCACTCTCGGTAGTCACCATTACTCTTCATCTCCAGGGAGAAGTTCAACATCGACTATGCCAGGCCATGGTTTCATTCTTCTCGATAGAAGCGGGTAGTCCTTCCGCAAGGGATGTCCTTCAAAGTCGCCAGGAAGGTAAATATTTCTAAGATCAGGGTGTTCATCGAAAGTTAGCCCGAACATCTCTCTTGCTTCGCGCTCATGCCAGTTAGCTCCGGCATATATGGGAATAAGCGACAGTGCCCTAGGGTCACTATCGGGCAGATCTGCCTTGATCATTACCCCTATCTTTCTAGAGATTGAGTAGACGCGGCAGATCAACTGAAATCGGGTTTCTCCGCCTGTGTATCCCCATTCCATTTCTTTCTCGTCATGTTCTTCAGGCTCTGCGGTGACACTGTCCTGCTCAGTCTCATGTTCCCTCCCATATGGGGAGGGCATCCAGTCGATTGCAGATAGCCAGTCAAAGAATTTACAGTCGAGGCTTTCTTTGGCGGCTTTCGCTGCAGAACGCCAGTCCTCAATGGCAACTCGGATCCATAGCCCCCTGCCAGGAGCTATATGTGAATCCAAAATTTTTCCTTGTAGTGCTGTTTCAAGAATCGCGAGAGCTGCTTCGGCATTTTCATCAGTAAGAACCACTTCCACTTCGGGCTCTTCATCTGGTTCGGCCTTTTCTGATTGAGCTGAATCTTCTCCTTCGGCTTTCTTTTGCGCTGCAGCTTTTTCTCTAGCAGCTTGTGCGCGTTTCAGTAGGTGTTCAGGTATCTCAGCCATAGTGCTCCTTAGAGCAAGCCGAGGAATTCCATTTCGCGGAGTTATTCAACAACAATGGGATCTCCCTTCCACCTTTCGGCCATATCCTCATTCATGATGCGTTCTTGAAGGAGAACAATTCCTTCAAGGAGCGCTTCAGGTCGAGGTGGGCAGCCGGGTACGTACACGTCTACGGGGATGATTTGATCCACTCCTTTGGTAACTGAGTATGAATCCCAATACGGGCCACCGCAATTTGCGCATGACCCCATTGAAATAACGTATTTTGGATCTGGCATTTGTTCCCATAGGCGCCGAACTGCAGGAGCCATTTTGTCAGTGACTGTCCCTGAAACAACAAGAAAATCAGCTTGTCGTGGGCTAGCGGGAAGAGGAATGACCCCTAAGCGCATCACATCGTAACGTGGTGATGCAAATGCGGCACCCATTTCGATCGCGCAGCAGGCCAAACCCCACTGGTATACCCACATGGAGTACCTTCGGCTCATATTAAGGAGCTTTGTCAACGGTTTTGGAATTTTTCCTGACTCTACAAGTCCCATCGCGCCTCCGTAACGTTCATCCGTTTTTCTGGATCTAGAACCATTTCAAAACTCCTTTTCGCCAGGCGTATAGAAGTCCTAAAAGGAGGATGAAAATAAAAATCGCCATCTCCACTAAGCCGAAATAACCATATGCCTCGAGTCTGGTGGCCCATGGAAAAATGAATACAGCCTCAACGTCAAACATGACGAATAAGAGGGCGAAGATGTAATAACGGATATTGCTTTGAGCCCAGCCTGTACCGACTGGGTCTACCCCTGACTCATATGTTAGGTACTTTTGGTCTTGTTTTCTAGCGGGCCTTATCAGAGCGCTGAGACCCACAAAAGCTCCAACGAGGAGGCATGCAAGGACACCAAAAACGGCGACTGTGAGATAGCTGCGTAGAAATTCAGACACGTTGATAAATAGTAGTTACTTGGATCCAATGAGACCAAGGTGTACGACTCAAGATAGCCCAAAGTAGAGGGTTAAACGTGGTTAAATGATGTTTAGTTCTAATTGTTTTTCTGAGATAAGGCACGTTTAATAATCTGTATCCTTACCCGTGCATTGGAGATGCATTACGTCGAAGTTTTTGTAACTCATTTCCTAACTCGCTATCAGTACGGGAATTGCCCGCTCTACCATTTCGACTAGGGGTTCTGGCCAAATACCGAGGAACATCGTTGCGAAAACTGTGACCGCTAGTACCAGTGAAATTTCAAATGGGATGTTTAGTTTCGCGTCGTCTTCTTCCTTTTCTGGTTTAGTCAGCCAAATTTTGACGAGGATTCGGAGGTAGAGAAAGGCTCCGATTACTGCTGCGATCATGGCTATGACGGCGAGCATGTACGATCTTTCTTCTATCGCAGCTTCTATGACGTAGAACTTTGCAAAGAAGCCAGAAGTAAGTGGTATTCCAGCTTGACCTAGCAGAAAGATGGTAAATGAAATTGCGAGTAATGGTTTTTTCGCAGCTAAGCCTGCTACCGAGTCCAGTCTCGTTTCTGTTCCGGACTCCCCAGCGTTTAGTGCCACCACTGTAAAGCTACCAATAACCATGAAGGCGTATGTCGCTAGATAAAAGAGGACTGCTTTTACGCCTTGATCAGATGCTGCTTGAGTCCCTACTAATAGATAGCCTGCATGGCTTATGGAAGAGTACGCCAGCATCCGTTTTAAATCAGTTTGTACGATTGCTAGTAATGAACCAATGAGCAATGTAGCAATTGCGATTGCGTAGATGGCAGGCTGCCAGTCAGCCCGGTATTCTCCAAGGGTTACGTAAAGCACTCGCAGAATGGCGGCAAATCCAGATGCTTTGACCGCAGAAGCCATGAAGGCGACAAATGGAGTTGGTGACCCTTGATAAACGTCCGGAGACCAAAAGTGAAACGGTACTGCTGCGACTTTAAATGCCAAACCAACTATTAATAGAGCCAACGAAGCAAGTAAGAGCGCATCGTTAGTTAGCTCAACTTGTTGGGTGAAACCGTTAATCGCAGTAAAGGATGTTGATCCAGTTGCCCCATAGAGCAAAGCAATTCCATAGAGGAGAAATCCTGAGGCGAACGCTCCCAAAACGAAGTATTTGAGACCTGCTTCTTGTGATTGAATTCGTCTGGAATTCATAGAAACTAGGATGTACGACGATATTGAAAGCACTTCAATGCCTAGGAAAAGAACGATAAAGTCGTTCGCTCCTGCCATGATCATTCCGCCAGTTGCTGCGAGAAGGACTAGAACATACGGTTCTGGCCCAGTTATGCTTTCTCGCTCTAAAAAAGTTCCCAAAAGAGGGCAGACTAGGATGACACTGATGGTTATCAGCATTGTTACAAATAGTGAGAACCCATCTATGCCAAAAGCTCCTGCAATGGTTGAGTAGGGACCTTCGGAACTGTTTTGTACTTTGCTCCACAAGGGGAAAGTAGTACTTAATGCTGCTACTGCGGCCAGAGACGTGAAGATAGATAGGAGTTTCGTCGTTATTTTATCTGGGAAAAGTGAGCAGATTGTGAGAAGTAGGATTGCTGCTGAAGCTAGAACGATTACCGGTAGTAAGCCCGTCCATGCGACGGATGGAGTTTGTATCGTCTCGAGGGCTAGCACAGTTGTCTGGTTCATTCGTGGCCTCCTG
>PBIQ01000008.1 GCA_002720485.1 Acidimicrobiaceae bacterium | reverse complement strand
GAAAAATTATGGAAATCACATGGGATGTTATCGATTCTCACGCATACCAATTTCGTAACATAGGCGTCAAAGCAGATACCAGTGTTCTAGTACTTGGTGATCGCTCCTCCGAGCCGTCTATCCGTGACGTGGCCCGATTGGCTCTGCAATCGATCGGCGCACCAGTTGTAGAGGTTCTCTCGACAGCAGCCTTCAGCGGAGAGACCCAATATGAAAATTTTACAACTGAGCTTGTCTCCTCATGCTTTTCCTCAAGCGACTATGTCATTGATTGCACCATAGAAAAATTAACCCGCAATCTAGATCTCGACTCGATAGAACGCAGCGGCACGCAAATATTTGTCGAAGGTGAAAACACCTGGATTCCCGTAGGAGAAACCGCAAAGCATAGATGAAGGAAGTCAAAATAGTATGAAATTTCATCTTGTAATTGCTTCACCATCATTTGACGAAGGACTTGCGTTCTTTCTCGATGAACTCGGTTTCACTCTTGAGAGAATCACACCGTCAGAGAACCCCTCGCTGGCGATTCTTACAGGTTTCGGTATCAGTATTTGTTTGGACAAGAACGCTGAAATAGGGCCAGTCGTTATAAGGGTCTCCACTGAGGATCCGGATCTCCATGGCTTGGAAAAGACAGGGCCAAACGGAACCAAAATTATTTATGACCTGAACCCAGATGAAAAAACATATCCAATGTCAGAAGAGCCCTCTATCGCTATAAGTGAGGGGTCCAGCGCACATTGGACAGATGGCCGCGCAGGTATGAAGTATCGAAATCTGCTTCCGCAAGGGAACTGGAACTACATAGCTTCACAAATCAAAGTCCCCGGGTCTGGTCCGGTTCCCGATTGGGTTCATTATCATGACGCACAGTTTCAGATCATCTACTGCTACAAAGGGTCGGCGAAACTTGTATACGAGGACCAAGGCGACCCGTTCATCTTCAACGCTGGTGATTGTGTCCTTCAGCCTCCGTATATCCGCCACCAAGTCCTTGAAAGCTATGACGGCTTAGAAGTTATCGAGATCGTAACCCCAGCCAACCATTCAACCTTCAGCGATCACACCATGAATCTCCCCAACGATACCCATCACCCAGCCCGTTATTTTGAAGATCAGACTTTCATCTGGGATAAAGCCGCAAACAGGCAATGGCATAGTTTAGAAACAGCGAATGGCTCTTCTCATGAGATAGCAAAAACCGGAATCGAAATAGCTAGTGCCCGCAATGGGGACGTTCAACTTCTCCGTCCTTCAAGAAGCGGAGAAACACTATCAGACATAATTCCTTCCCCACAGCAGGTCTCCAGCAAATTTACACTTTGGTTTGTCCTATCAGGAACAGCAGTCTGTGACCGAAGCAGCTCTGGACAACAAAGGATCTACGAAAATGATGCGATTAGTGCACTTAATACTCATGAAGAAGGAATGGATGTTGTTTTCCGCAATCCCTCATCAGATTTCTCACTTCTAGAAGTCCGAATTCCCTTGAAACCCCCAGAGAACTAGCACTCCAACTTGCAAAATGGGATTCGAAAAGCTTGAAAGAAATTTTCTTCTAGGCTGGAGGCATAATGGGGTATGCGCAAAATCGCCAATATCGCGTTCTTCGGAGTGTTGGTCGTCGCAATCGTGCTTCTCATGGCCCTTGTTGACTGTTCCGGTGAACGTCCTTCACTTGAGCAAACCTGGTATCAATTTTCATTAGATGGTGCGTACCTTTAGATTCCAAGGACCTAAACAGGATCTCTATGCGATTGAGCCCCACTAGAAGGAGCGGCGTCCGCCGGTGGGAGAGTCAACGATAACAACCAGTTCGCCATCAGGAAACTAGCTGATACCCATAGTGCTGCATCTATACCCCCCAACAGGTATGCCATTCCAGAAAGGAGTGTCCCCAAAAGACGTCCAAGGGCATTTGCGGCGTAATAGAAACCAACGTTCATAGTCACCCTATCTTCATCTTTGGAATAGGCCAGTACCAGAAAGGAATGAGTTGAAGAGTTAATGGCAAAGAGAAGCCCAAAGATAATCAGGCCATAGACAACTGCACCGTTTACTGAAAAGTCAGCGGTGACAAAAATGGCTATTCCTATAGTAACTAGTGCGAGTATCAAGGCCCAGACTCTAGCTGCCCATATGGTTTCTTTAGATCGACTTAATAGCTTGATGAAGCTGGGAGCCCACGATTGGACAACACCATATCCGATCACCCATCCGGCAAGAAAACCTCCTATCCCGTTATATGACCATCCCAATTCCTCGTCTAGAAAGATCGGCAATGCGACGACAAACCAGATATCGCGCGCTCCAAATAAAAAGACTCGTGCTGTAGATAGTCTGTTAATCGCCGGCGATTCAGAAGAGGCAATTCTCAATTTTTGGGCTTTCTTGGATTTCCCGATTTCTTGCCTTAAGAAAAGCATCACCAAAATAAGGCATAAACCGACTAGTCCTGCAAGGAGAAAAAGAGACTTCCGGAATCCCACCCAAGTAAGGAGGCCGCTACCGATAAAGAATCCAGCGCCTTTTAACGCATTTTTTGACCCCGTGAGCACAGCGACCCACTTGAAAAGAGCGTTGCTTTCATTTTCACCTACTACAAGTCTCACAGCGCTCTTGGAACTTACTTTTGTTAGATCTTTCGCTATGCCAGCCAATGCTTGGCAAGACATGACGAAGGCTACTGAGAGAGCCTTGTTCCAATCTGGTTCCACGAAAGAAATCGCGATTAGTGCCGCAACTTGCAATCCGAGGCCAGCTTTTAAAGTCAAATCTAGCCCGGAACGCGAACCCGCCCATCCGCCTAGAAGGTTAGTGATTACTCCCATCAACTCATATGCGAGGAAAAGGAAGCTCAATTCAAGGGGGCTGTATCCTAAATTGTGAAAGTGGAGAAGGACTAACATCCTGAGAGCTCCGTCACTAATGGTCAGTCCCCAATAGGCCCCTGTAACTATTCCATACGTTCGAACGTCCATTGGGTCAGCTGCTCGGAAGATGAGAAGCGACCTTAGCCGTTAATTCGGCGAGTCTGTGAACGTAACCATATTCATTGTCATACCAGACGAGAACTTTCACTAAGTTGCCGTCTATGACAGTTGTGGAAGGCCCATCGACTATTCCTGATCGCGTGTCATTCACATAATCTGATGACACTAGAGGCCGATGTTCGAAACCAAGTATCCCATTTAGGCTTGCGGCTGCTGCTTCCTCTAAAAGGCCATTTATTTGTTGGGCTGAAACTTCTTCTGACATTTCAAAAACGCAATCGCTTAAAGACGCGTTTAACACGGGCACTCGAATAGCTATGCCATCTAACTTCCCTGAAAGCTCTGGAAATATTCTTGTGATAGCTGTTGCTGAACCGGTTGAAGTCGGGATGAGCGAATTCAATGCTGACCGTGACCTTCTGAGGTCTGCCAGTGGGTAATCCACAACGACTTGAGTATTTGTCGGGTCGTGGATGGTAGTAATGAGTCCTTTCATGATCCCAATTTGTTCATTGAGGACTTTGACTACCGGAGCGATGCAGTTCGTTGTGCATGAGGCAGCAGTGACAATATCGAATGCATCAGGGTCGTAAAGGTCATCGTTGCAACCCATCACAATATTTAATGCTCTTTCGTCGTGCACCGGTGCGGCGACCACTACCTTATTCGCACCACCTTCGAGATAGCTGGAGAGAGCATCTACGGTTCTAAACGACCCAGTGCAGTCAATAATGATTTGGGCTCCTGTCTCTCTCCAAGGAACCTCAGAAGGTTCGGTGAATTCACTGAAAGTTATGATTTGGCCGTTCAGTGATAATTCGTTTCCAACCACTTCGGCTGCATATTCCCACCTGCCATGGACACTATCGAACTGGGTCAGGTGCGCGGCGGCCGCTAAACCTCCGCTGTGTTCATTGATGTGCACAAGTTCAAGCTCAGGATGCTGCGTAAGAGATCTAACAAGTAGACGCCCCATCCGCCCGAAACCATTTATTGCAATGGGTATAGTCACGGAAGGCTAGTTTGATCGAAGGAAAACAGGCGCTGAAGGTTCAGATCGATCACGGTCGAACCTGTAACCGTCCTCATCGAAATCTTTCAGATCTTTTGTTGTTCTGACCCTATTGCGAATAATCCAAGAGGCCATAGAACCTCTAGCTCTTTTGGCGTAGAAACTAACCATTTTGTAGTCGCCTCCTTCTTTCCTGTCTAAGAAGGTAGGTGTTACAAGGGTCCCTTTGATTTCCTCTGGGTTAACGGACTTGAAATATTCATTTGATGCGAGGTTAATAAGTGCGCTATCTCCAGGGCTTTCGAGCAGATCATCGTTCAGTTTCTCTGTGATCTCCGAACCCCAAAATCCATACAAGTCTTTAGAGGATTTAGTTTCTAGTTTGCTGCCCATCTCTAACCGATATGGCTGAATCAGGTCAAGCGGACGTAATACCCCGTAAAGGCCAGAAAGAATTCTAAGAGTTTTTTGAGCGTGGGTAAAGTCCCGCTCATTAAATTTAGCCCCAGCATCAAGCCCTATGTAAGTGTCTCCGCTGAAGGTCAGAATCGCAGGGCGAGAGTTTTCTGTCGTAAATGGAGTAGACCAATCCTGATATCTATCGAAATTCAACTCAGCAAGTGAGTCGGATATGGACATTAAAGATCGGAGATCATCAGGAGTTTTTGTCGAGAGGACCCCGACGAGTTCTTTGCTTCTTTTGAGCATTGAAGGCTGGCTGTGTTTCTCTGTTGCTAAAGGAGAGTCAAAATCCAAAGCCTTGGCTGGTGATACAACAATAAGCATGCTTTTATTTTTACCTTAGATAGATGGTTTTTGCAGCTTAAACCGTAAAGTCTTGGAAAATTTTTTCCTGTTTCATTAACTTAGAGGAAGTACATGGGGGTTCTAAAGAGCTGCTGTTGTCAGAAAGGGTCAAGTCGCTGATGGGAGAATTTTCAAAAGCTGAAGTTGAACAGGCATTTATGGAATATCGATGCAGGGGCGTTGAGACTCACGACTGGGAAAAATGGGCGAGCCTGTTTACCGAAGATGCTGAGTACATCGAACATTTTCTTGGAGAATTCCGAGGCCGGGATGCTATTCGCGAATGGATTGTCAAGACAATGGCAGAGTACCCCTTTATCTCTCTTTGGATGGACTGGTGGATAATTTCGGAAGATCGAGTTGCGCTGTATATATGGAATAACCTTCCTGACCCTACAGGGACGGGGAAGAGGTATGGATTTCCAAATTCAACTGTTTTACGTTATGCCGGGAATGGGCAGTGGGACTATGAGGAGGACTTTTACAACCCCGAAGATGGGGAACGGGTATGGGCGGAGTGGTTTAACGATGGAGGACGGCTAACTACCGAGATAGACAGAAGTTTAAAGGGAGTTGAAGGCTGGGCTCCGCCAGTGCCCGAGCCTGCTTGCAGTAGGGAAGAGGTTGAGCGAGAGTTTTTTGAATATAGGCGGCGAGGGGACGTTGCGGTTACAACCGGAGACTGGGACCAGTGGGCTGACCAGTTCACTGTTGACGCCCAATATTTTGAACATCACTTCGGGAGATTTTCAGGTCGCGAGGAAATACGGTCATGGATTACAGAGACGATGAAGCCCGTGCCAGAAATGCATTTTTCTCTTGATCATTACATGATTGACGGGAATAGAGTGGCGGCGGTTATTCCTAATTGTCTTCCAGACCCCAGAGGCCAGGGAGAGGACTTCTCTTTCAACGTGCACGTTATTTTGCACTATGCGGGTAATGGACTCTGGAGTTATGAGGAAGATATCTACAATCCTCGCGAGGCTGAGGAAACTATTTCAGCGTGGATCGCTGCTGGAGGAACCCGTTCTCAAGCTAAATAAACTGGTGCTCTTTTACCCGGCTTCGCTATGGGTTACTGGTTCCTCGCCCATCCACTCTCGAAGAGTATTCTTTAGTTTCGTCTGCTGTATGAACAGGTCATGTTCTGGGCCGCTCTCTGTGGCTGATTGTGGTGCTTTAAGGTAGAAGCTCAACCATTCTTGCACGCCAGACTCCCCAGCACGATGGGCAAGATCCATGAAGAGGGCGAGGTCAAGGACAATTGGTGCAGCTAATATCGAATCTCGGCAGAGAAAGTCCACTTTGATCTGCATGGGATAGCCAAGCCAACCAAAGATGTCGATATTGTCCCAACCTTCTTTGTTGTCACCTCGAGGTGGGTAATAATTTATCCGGACCACGTGATGAATATCGCCGTAGAGGTCTGGGTACAGTTCAGGTTGCAGGATGGTATCAAGTACGCCAAGTTTCGAAACCTCTTTTGATTTGAAATTCTCTGGAGCGTCAAGGACTTCGCCGTCACGATTACCAAGAATGTTTGTTGAGTACCATCCTTCAAGGCCGAGCATACGCGCTTTAAACCCGGGGGCGAGAAGCGTTTTCATGAGAGTTTGTCCTGTTTTGAAATCCTTCCCTGCTATGGGAACTCCTCTGGTTTTTGATAGTTCAACTATGCAGTCAATGTCACAGCTGAGGTTAGGTGCGCCATTTGCAAAAGGGACATCAGATTGAAGGGCGGCGTATGCGTAGATTTGGCTGGGGGAGATGTTGTCGTCACTTGCCTTTAATCCTTCTTCGAAAGCTGCAACCGACGCGTGGACTTCTGATGGCTCTTGAAAAGCTTCTGTCGACCCGCACCAGACCATAACCATCCGGTCACAGTTATTTTCTTGTTTAAATCGTGCGATGTCATCGATAAGTGCTTCAGCCTGTTCCCACTTGCTCATGTTCTCTTTGACGCGCACACCATCGAGGCGTGAAACCCAACGCTGGTCAAAAACTGCTTCCATTGGGATAATACCTTCGAGTTCTTTAGAGATCTCGGAAAGATCTTCGCCATCAAGAACACCGGCGGTCCTTGCGGCTTCGAGGACATTTGGGGATATGGGGTCCCAGCCGCCAAAGACGAGGTCGTCAAGTTCGGCCAAGGGAACAAAATCCTTTATTAGTGGGTTTCGGTCCTCTCCTCGGGTTCCAAGTCGGATATGCGCCATTTGGCTAATGGACCCTATAGGGGGTTTGAGTCCCTGACGGGCTGCTAGAACTCCGGCAATAAATGTTGAAGCGACCGCACCCATTCCTGGAGTGAGGATACCTAGTTTGCCGGAAGCGGGAAGTATGTTTCGTGATGTCATGAGAACGAATAATAAGCGAAATTTAACAACAATGTGTGATTATTAAGAAAAACTAAACTAAATTGCATGTCTATGGGGACACTTCCAGATCTCTCAATTCGGCAGTTGGAGTATCTCGTTGCCGTCGCTGACGCACCATCATGGGCCATCGCAGCAGAAGAGGTCGGAGTAAGCCCATCGGCGCTATCACAGGGACTATCAGAACTTGAGAGAAGAGTTGGCGTTCCCTTGTTCGGAAGAGATGGAAGAAGAAGAATACTGCAACCTCATGCAGAGGTAGTCCTCGAACACGCACGACAAGTAGTTTCCCTAACCGGAGATCTCGCTAAATGGGCGAAACGAACGAAGGACGCAGATGAAGGATTCATTCGTGTTGGAATGATCGACATCGCCGCCACACAACATTTTTCAGCCGAATTGAAGAATTTCCGGGACCAACATCCAAACCTTAACTTTTTATTACGCGTTGGGCCTTCACGACCACTCCTAGAAATGCTCGAAAGGGGCGATTTAGATCTTGTTGTCTGCGTGGACCCTGAAAAAGCGTTTCCCGGAATCGTAACGCAACCTCTTTTCGACGAAGAACTTGCTATCTACCGTCCTGGAGGCGGCCAGTTGGGAAGCCCAAACACTTGGGGGCCTTGGGTACTTTTCCCAGAAAAATCCCATACACGAAAAATCATTTCCGAAGCGCTTGTCGCTCGAGGAGCGAAGGTAGATGTTGTTGCGGACTCACCCCAGCCCGAGGTGCTTCGAGAAATGGTTAATCTTGGGTTGGGCTGGACCGTCCTTCCTAGGCATCAGGCAGAATCAGGCGATCGCCCCTTACTTCCTAGCAAGGTGCTTGCAAAGAGAACACTAGTTTTAGCCTTCCGGTCAAATGCTGCTATCGACCCAGCTGTCCAAGCCCTGAGTTCTATTTTGAGCAGAGAAGTTTAAACAGGCTAGTGGCGCTCATAAACCCAATCTACGAACTCAATGCCATCATACGGCATTGATCCATGAAAGCACCTCGGATCAGAATCAAAGACAAGCGGCAAAAAATGCCTGTCACCTTCCCATATCGGGAGGTCTGCTTTCTCACGTATTCTTGGGTCAGGGTCACAGGCATCCAAGAGCCTCTGAACGGGAACCCACTCGAGCGACCCTTCCTCATTCGATTCAAATAGTTCGCCATCCCACGAATCAACGAGGAAAATAAACCCTAACCATTGCTCCCTTTTAGGCCCAAAGTCAGTCCAAGCAATAGTCCCGCGAAGCGCCGCAGTCAGAATTTCAACACCCGCCTCCTCTGCAATTTCCCGACGAAGTCCAGCGAAAATATGCTCCCCGATCTCAAGCTTTCCGCCTAACCCATTGACCTTTCCAAAGTGATCGTCATCAGGGCGGGCATCACGTCTGATCAAAAGCACACGTTCCCGATCCTGATCGGTGAGATAGGCAAGAGTACCGACTAGGGGAACGAAGTGCATTCCATCTGTCTAGCAGCTTGAGAGTAATCTGGGCGAATAAAGCACCGTTGGATTTGAAAGAAGAAGGTGGTTATTGTTGACCTATGGGAGAAACTCGATACGACCTTGATGCTGACGGGATCGCCACTATAACAATCGATAACCCCACTAGACGAAACGCCATGACGTACCCCATGATCGAGCAGCTTTATGACGGGCTACAACGCGCTTCAGATGAAGCAAGGGTAGTCATTATTACTGGGCACGGTGATGCTTTCTGCGCTGGCATCGATCTAAATTTCTTATCTGAAATTCCCCCACAGGAACGTGGCATAAAAGTTCCAACATATGACGAGAAGGGCTGGTGGAACATCACCGCATGTCCGCTTCCTGTCATTGCAGCAGTTGATGGTGCAGCAGTCGGCATGGGGGCAGAATGGACCAGCCACTGTGATGTCAGAATTGCATCGACCAGAGCTCGATTCGCATGGAATTTTTCCCATCGGGGCCTTGTGCCTGATACCGGAGCTGGAACCTGGCTACTCCCTAGGCAAATAGGGCTACAAAATGCTCTTCGGCTGCTTTACTCCGGTGACTGGTTAAACGCTCAGACCGCACTAGAAATCGGATATGTCTGCAAAACCGTTGAGCCAGACGAATTGTATAACTCCGCTTTAGAGGAAGCCCATAGGTATTTACTTGGCGCACCTTCATCTCACCGTCTCACGAAACAACTTCTGTATGAAGGCCTTCATCTTCCTGTGCTAGAACATCAGACAAATAGCCGCCACACGCTTTTAGAATGCTTTCAATCTGACGAACATTTTGAGGGCGTTAACGCCTTCACAGAAGGCCGAGATCCGAACTTCTCAGAAAGATAGAACGTGGAATCTGGATCATTCGTCATCCGCAATGGAACGGTCGTTGACGGTACCGGTGATAAACCATTTGAGGCCGATGTCCTCGTTGAAGATGGATATATCACCAGCGTCGACAGCAACATCACTACAAATGTCGAATCTATTGACGCTCAGGATTTACTTGTCACACCTGGATGGATAGATATTCACACTCATTATGACGGTCAACTTACCTGGGACCCGTTTCTGCGACCCTCATGCTGGCATGGAGTCACAACAGTGATTACTGGAAATTGCGGAATCGGTTTTGCTCCGGTTCAACCTGACGGCCAGCAGTTACTGGTTGAAATGATGGAATCTACAGAAGATATCCCCGCAAAATGTTTAGAGGAGTCAATCGACTGGAACTGGGAAACCTTTCCCGAATACATGGATAGCATTTCTGACGGAAACTACGCGTTGGATATAGGAGTTCAGATCCCTCATGCCGCAGTACGGTTTTATGTGATGGGGGAAAGGGGAGCTAGGAACGAACCTGCCACCCCAGCAGATAGCGATGAAATGGCACGAATCGTAGCCGAAAGCCTTCGAGAAGGAGCGTTGGGGTTCTCTTTCTCTCGTACCAAGGCCCACACATACCTTGACGGATGGCAACCTGGGACATTATCTGGAATAGAAGAACTAAACCCTATAGCCGAAGCCATTGCTCAAGAAGGCGGAGCCCCAATCATGTTCAGCCCCCGAGGCGTTACAGGCCTGTACCCCTCGGAACGAGAAGGTGAGATAGAACTCGCAGCGGAGCTGTCCCGAACCTCATGTAGCCCAGTAATGATGTGCCTAATTCAACATTCTCAAGACCCAGAAGAATGGAAAAGTGTTTTAGACCTCTTCGAAACTGCAAGCGCCAGCGGCGTTAAAGTGTTTGGTCAAGTAACTGGCCGCTCAATCGTTACACTGGGCGGCTTTTCGACAAAGTTCAACCCGTTTATGCACGGAGAGGATTGGCCCTTACTGTCCCATCTCTCCAATAGTGAGATAGCACACAAAATAGAATCAGACCCTACTTTGCGCAATAGGCTGATTGAGGGTGCCGAATCGACCCGTAACCTTTGGCAAAGCAGAAAGTTCTTCGAAGATAAGACCTATCCTCTAATCCCTTTGGGAGAAATATCCCCCCAATACGAACCCTTTGAGTCAATTGCAGCGATCTCAGAGCGGACCCAGAAAAAACCTTTGGAAGTAATGCTGGAAGTACTCTGTTCACACAATGGAAACGGGCTGCTGAACTACCCGCACTACAACTACGCTGACGGAAATCTCGACGCCGTCCATGAGATGCTTCGACATCCAAACAGTCGCCTCGGCCTTTCCGATGCAGGAGCCCACCTCGAAACTTTATCTGATGCAAGCTTATTCACTTTTATGTTGACGCACTGGGCCAGAGATCGTGAAAACGGTATGCCCTTATCATCAGTGGTTAGGATGATGACCGCCGAGCCAGCAGAAATTTTCGGTTTAAACGACAGGGGCGTTATAGCGGAAGGCTATAAAGCAGACATTAACATCGTCGACTACTCTAATCTCGAAGTTGGGGTTCCATGGCTAGAGCATGACGTGCCGGGCGGGGGATCACGACTGCTGCAAAAGCCAGAAGGCTACGTCCGTACTTTTGTGTCTGGGATAGAGACATTTACCAATGGTGAATCAACAGGTAATCTTCCTGGTCAGCTAATAAGAAGACAGGGCGGCTTGCAGTTATGAATCCAGTTTCCTTTGGGATAAGTACCGGCCCTCAAGGTATCGAGTGGCAGGTCCTTCGAGACATATGGAAAGTCGCCGATGATATTGACCTATTTGAAACCGGCTGGGTAAACGACCACTTTTTCGGTTTCAAAGATGTTATGTCAGGCCCACCTTTTATAGGAGACCCTGATCAAGGGGCAGCCGATGGGTGGATGGTACTAGCTTCACTACTCCATGAAACAAAGAGAATTCGCGGTGGGGTACTCGTCACAGGGATACATTTTCGCCATCCCAGTGTGCTGGCACACATGGCCGCGACCTTAGATTGGTCAAGTGGCGGAAGGGTAGAAATTGGCTTAGGGGCCGGTTGGAGTCCAGAGGAGTGTGAGATGTTCGGTGTTCCTCTCGGAACCGTCAAAGAGCGTTTAGATCGATTCGAGGAATCCGTCGAGATTATCGTCCGACTCCTATCAGGCGAAACAGTCACATTCGACGGGGAATATTTCCAACTTAACGAAGGTGTATTCACCCAGTTAGGACCGCAAGTTCCTCACCCACCTATCTGTATTGGCGGTATGGGTGAAAAGAGAACTATTCCATTAGCGGCGAAGTATGCCCAGCACTGGAATTATGAAGGGACTGACCCCGAGGTGCTGAAACAAAAAGTAGACGTCCTTCGAAATTGCTGCGAAGCGATAGGGAGAGATCCAAACGAAATTAGAATCTCAGGAAAAGTTCGTTTCTCAAACGCTGAAAGCCCGAACGTTTTAACGGAGAGAGCCAACAAAATGATAGAAGCCGGGGCTAATACCGTCCTCGTTTCTTTCCCCAGGCCTTCTACACCCGAGATGGTTGAACCCGTGGCTTCTGCTTTGTCCGAAGCCCTGTAGAGAGGGCTTTTCTACTGCCAGTTCGGCTTTCGTTTTTCCAAAGCGGCCGAAACCCCTTCTGCAAAATCCGGATGGTCCATGGATTGCAACTCAGCAGCAAGGCTCACTTCAAATAGAGAAGAAAACTGGGCCTTTAGCCAATTGTTGACTGATATTTTCGTTCCCCGTATGGCGACCTGAGGTCCATGAGCAAGGGTGGTTGCGATAGACAAGGCTGTGCTCATCACCTCGTCTTCAGCAACAACATGGTTGATGAGACCAAGTTGTTCAGCCCGTGTCGCATCAATCGTCGTCCCGAGCATCATCATTTCCTTAGCCCTATTTGGGCCGAGGAGCACAGTCCAGATAGCAAGACCTCCATCTCCGGGGACAAGGCCGATGTTGATGTGTGGATCACCCCATTTGGCACTTTCAGAAGACACGACGATATCACACAGCAGCCCAAGCGTTGCTCCTAGTCCAATGGCGTGACCATTAATCGCACCGATAAGAGGTTTTTCAAAATCCAACAGGTTGTAAACTATCCTTCGCGCCGAAGCTGGTGAAATACCCGAACCTCCCTCTGGGTCACTTTCCAACCGGCTTTCCATATCTTTAAGATCTCCTCCAGCGCAGAAGGCTTTACCAGCTCCGGTCAGGACAGCAGCACGGACATCATTGTCCTCCCCTAAATCACCCCAAACTTGCTCCATCTCTCGATGAGAGTCCGGATGGAGACCATTGAGAACCTCTGGTCGGTTGATCGTAACTATGGCCACTCCATCAGAAAATGAAATATCTAGAAATTCGTAGGTCATAGAACCTCCGTTCTCTACCAGTATCGACGGATTATCTTGCATTGACAATTCGGATTAAACTGGGACTTAGGAAACAACGAGGGGAGGGAAATAAGTGCCAAAGCACGCAGATGATCAAATTCCTCTCGAACGAAGTCCCGGCCCGTCCTGGCAGGATGTATTAGACCAAGATTCGCGACCAGTGCCGGAGTTTCTTCGGGCTGAATCACCATATCTAAACGGATTCAGCGACATTCCCAAAGATCGGTACCTTAGCCGTGAATGGCATGAGAAAGAGAAGGCTTGTCTGTGGAGCCGTGTCTGGCAATTCGCCTGCAGAGAAGAACAGCTGCCTGAAGTAGGAAGCTACATTGTCTACGAAATAGCGGACCAGTCATACCTCGTGACAAAAGTTTCAGAAGATGAGATTAAGGCATACCCAAATGTGTGCCTTCATCGTGGCAGGCTGCTAAAAACCTACGATGGCAGGTGCACTGAGTTCCGATGCCCCTTTCATGGGTTTGCATGGCACCTCGATGGAGGTCTTAAACATATTCCCGCAGAATGGGACTTCCCTCATCTTGAGACACGATCTGAAGACATGGCACTGCCGGAAGTGAACGTCGGGACGTGGGCAGGATTTGTCTTCATTAACCCCGACCCTGAAGCTGAGAGCTTACATGACTTTCTAGGAGAAGAAATCATGAGGCACTTTGAACGATGGGATATGGAGAATAGGTACATACAGGCACATGTTTCAAAAATTGTGAATTGTAATTGGAAAATTGCGAACGAAGCATTTAGTGAAGGCTTCCATGTCAATGCAACCCATCCACAGGGCATGACCTACACAGGAGACCCCCAAAGCCAAGTAGACATCTGGGGCAACACCGCCAGGAATATCAGCCCTAAAGGTATTCCCTGCCCCCTTCTCCCATTTGTGCCAACAGAAGAACAGATGCTCCGAGACGCGCTTGACGTGAGAGAAGGAGAGCCACTACCAATCCCGTTTGAAGAAGGTGAAACAATGAGGACAGCCCTCTCTCGGGCAGGAAGGGAAAGATTCCGCGAATCATTTGGTGATCGAGTTGACGATTTAACTGATGCAGAATTTCTAGACGCATGGGTGTATACCGTTTTCCCGAATTTCATGCCATGGGGGGCATTCAACCGAATTTTCTACCGGTTCCGTCCAAATGGAGATAACCACGAAAGCTGTATATTCGAGATCTTCTATCTGACCCCGTTCTCGGGAGATAGGCCACCGCCAGCACTTGAAACAAAACTTGGCCCCAGCGACCCATGGACAGATGCGCCTGAGCTAGAAAAGCTAGCCATGGTCGCTGAACAGGACACATTTAACATGCAACGGGTACATCAGGGACTTAAAGTACTTCGCAGAGAAGGTGTGCTGCTGTCCCGATATCAGGAATCGATTCTACGATGGCGGCAGGACCTCATCCAAGAATACGTTGAACTGGGACCCCAATAATGGAAGATAACGGTGGGATCAGACATGGATTTACCAATGCTCTGTACCAACGAGTTGCCGAGAATCGGGTTCTAGTAACTACTGATAGCGGTGCTACAGGGGTCTTTGATGGTGAGGGTCGGTGGGTTGAAGGCGAGATCTACGAAGCGGATCCCGAAATGTGTATCTGGCTAACTGCAAAGCGAATAGAATCAAGTCATCGGTTAAGCTAAAAGAGAATTTCAGAACACAGGCAACAAAAGTGGGGGTGATATGACAGTTGAAACTAAACGGTCGTTCTGCCGCATCTGCCATGCTGCCTGCCCGATCGACGTCGAATTTGTCGATGGCAAGGCAACGAAGATATTTGGTGTAGAAGAAGATCCCCTTTTTGAAGGGTATACCTGTGTCAAAGGCCGCCAGCTGCCGGAACAAATCCACAGTCCAAGCCGCATACGGTACCCACTAAAGAAAATGCCCGACGGCCACTTTGAAGAAATCTCCTCATCTCAGGCCCTTGACGAGATAGCTGAACAGATCCGAATGATCATAGGTCAACATGGGGCTAATTCCATAGCGACCTATACAGGAACAGGTGGGTATCAGAATGCCCCCTCGGACCCAGTCGCGCGAGCATTCCACAAAGCAATAGGGTCGATCAGTTACTACACTTCCGTTACGATCGATCAGCCAATGAAACGCACAGCCAGCATGCGAGCTGGAGTGTGGGAAGCTGGCCCCCAGAACTTTTCCGAAATAGACGTCTTGCTCGCTGTCGGATATAACCCCATGGTCTCAAGTTTCGCACCATTCGGCGGACTGCAGGGGACGAACCCCTTCACGACACTGCGAAGACGGAAAGAACAAGGACTCAAATTAATAGTTATCGACCCCCGACGGACTGAACTAGCCACTCAAGCCGATATCCACCTGCAAACCAGGCCAGGTGAAGACCCGACGTTGCTGGCGGCACTACTCAACGTCATTCTTAGCAGAGGGCTTCATGATCATGAATTCTGCGAAAACTGGGTCGCTGAGGGCCACCTGGAAGCACTAGCAGACGCTGTTCAGGGCTTTACCCCAGCGTACGCAGCAGAGCGATGCGATGTTAACGAAAGAGACATTGAAGAAGCTGCCTTGCTCTTTGCACAGGGCCCAACCGGAACAGCAGGAACCGGCACGGGGCCTTCAATGTCCCCATACCCGAGCTTGATGGAACATTTAGTCATCAGCCTCAATGTGGTATGCGGGAGATGGCTTCGAGAAGGAGAAACAGCTGAATCGCGAAGCCTCCTTCAACCAGACACACCCAAAAGAGCCCAAGTTTTAGGGCCATTCGACCCTCTAAGGGGGCCGAAAAGCCGGTTTAGAGGTTTACGCGGGTATGGGGGAGAGATGCCATGTACAACCTTGGCCCAAGAAATCATAGAACCAGGGGAAGGCCAAATTCGAGCGCTTTTCTCCAACGGCGGTAACCCAGTTGCTGCATGGCCTGACCAGAAACGTAGCGTTGAGGCAATGGAATCATTGGATCTTCTTGTAGCTATCGACCATCGGATGACACAAACTGCCCAGTTCGCCGATTACATACTTCCCCCACGCTTGAGTTTAGAAAGATCGGACGTTCCTCCATTTATGGATAGGTGGTTCCGGTCACCATATGCCTGCTATACGCCGTCAATCATTGACAACCCTGAAGGCGATTTACTTAATGACTGGGAAGTCTATTGGGAGATAGCTGAACGCCTAGACGTTCAAATAGAGCTACCAGGAGGAGCAATCCCAAGAGGGGATCGGCCATCTGACGACGATGTACTGGAACTCATCTACGCTGACTCGCTTATTCCATTTGAACAAATCCGCGCAAATAACGGACAAGTACTAGACAATTTACGACAGAAAGTCCAGCCTGCCGACTCTGGGAGCTCAGGGCGATTTCACGTAGCACTTGACGATCACCTGTCGGAACTTGAAGAGATATTGCAGCAACAAACCTCAGTTGAGCGCATAGCAGGGTTCAATCCTGAAATACATACATTCCGACTGATCAGCCGGAGGTTAAAAACCCATCTGAACTCGCTCGGCGGAGAGCTTTCCGTTCTCAACAAGAAGAACCCAACAAATTATGCTTATATGAATCCTGCTGACATGGAAGATCTCAATATCGCAGATGAAGATCTGATCACAATCTCCTCTCCAAGAGCGTCACTGACTGGTGTTGCAAAAGCAGCTTCTGATATACGAAGGGGAGTTATTTCTATGGCTCACTCCTGGGGCTCAGCGAGCCCTACAGATGAGAAAGTTAGAGATATCGGCGCCCCGACAAACAGGCTAATAGATGTAGAAAATGGATTTGCCCCGATCACCGGCCAAGCCATCCAGAGCGCCATTCCAGTTTCTGTTCAGCTCCAAGAAGACGAAAGCCTTCTCGTCTGAACTTATTTCGCACTGAGCCGTTCAATCGTCTTTGAGAACTCGTCAACAGTCTCTGAAATAATCTCCTGAACTGTTCGGATCTTTGAGATTCTTCCTGCCACCTGCCCGCCAAGGGCTATAGCCGCTTCCATATCGCCGCCAAAATACAAATCCATGGGACTCCCGAATTCGCCAAAGACGTTCTCAGATGAATCCAACAATCGTTCAGACCGCTCTGTTCTGAGCGCCCTCAACGCAGGGGAGTGTTTTTGATTAAGGAAAAGAGTATCTGTCTCATGCGCATTCAAGATCGCATTCTTCCAATTTTCATGAACTGGAGATTCAAATGATGCCACCATTTGGGTTCCCATTTGAACCCCTTCAGCGCCAAGAGCAAATGCGGCAGCCATAGTTGCCCCATCGTTGATACCTCCAGCGGCAATAATCGGCACCGAAACGTGTTCTCGAACAAGAGGGAGGAGAACCATCGTCGAAACCGGAGTGGGGCTTTTAAAGCCTCCCCCTTCACCGCCTTCCACGACAAGCCCATCCACGCCAGCATCCACAGCCTTTTTAGCAGCGAGTAAGGTCGGCACAACGTGGTACACGGTTAACCCCGCCTCATTTAAAATACCGGTGTATTTTGTCGGAGACCCCGCAGAAGTAGTGACAAACTTTACCCCCTGGTCAATTACAAATTCAGCAATGCTTGGATCACGGACGAAAGCTTGCGCAATATTGACCCCATATTGATATCCAAGGTCATTCATTACCTTCATCTCCTCCTTCACTGCATCTAGCTCTCCGGAAGAAGTTTCAATGATGCCACAAGCGCCCGCTGCGGATACGGCACTTGCTAACTGTGATCTGGCGATCCACCCCATTGGAGCCTGCACGATTGGGGTACTGACACCAAGATCGCGACTTACACGGTTATCGAAAAGACTGTGAGGATATTCCACTTCCAGATCTCCCAGTTCATTGCGTTATCTACCCTTACATGTTCACGGGCTAAATGCATAGTAGGCATGAACAATAAGCTAGCTCAGAACCCTCCACTGGTTAAATGGGGTATTCTTTTAAACCGCTATGTTCTATACCACGACATATGAAAGCCCCGTTGGCCCTTTAGAAATCAGATTCTCGACTAAGGGAATTCGAAGAGTGCTACTTCCCGGAAGAGAAATTGTCGAAGATGAAGCTCTAACCCCTGACGGGAGCAGTTCAGTAGTTGACGCAACTGTTAAACAACTCAACGAATATTTTGGTGGGCGGAGAGAACGCTTCGCTCTTCCGCTGGACTTGGACGGAACTGAATTTCAAATGCTGGTCTGGGAATCTCTAGTCAGCATTGCATATGGAAGTACATGTACCTACGCTTCTCTGGCTAAAAAAATTGGACGACCGAAAGCAGCGAGGCCGGTTGGAACTGCCAACGCTGCAAACCCAATCCCAATCATCATTCCCTGCCATCGGGTTATAGGAGCAGATGGCAGCTTGACCGGATATGGGGGAGGATCGGAACTCCTCTATATTAAAGAGCACCTATTGAACCTAGAAAAAGCTAACGCAAATAACTAGTAGCCGCTCTTGACCACGTTGGCTTTAACGGGTCTCTATGGCTTGATCTCGTCAAGCACGTTTAGAGTTCTCGCTACTTCCTCCGCAGTGTTGTAATGCACGAGAGACAGCCGAACTACACCATCTTCAGGATCAAGACCAACAGCTTCGACAAGTCTGCGCGCATAAAAATTTCCATGCCCGCAAGAAATCCCAGCTTCAATTAAATCCGAGTAGATATCCCTACTTGGAAGAGCATGTGAATGGAATGCAATTGTCGGAGCTCTATCAGAATGACTTGAAGAAGGCGAACCTATCAGGCGGAAGTCTGAACGAGAAGAAACATAGTCCACTAATGGTGTCATAAGTTTTTGCTCGTGCTCTCCGAAGAGTTCAAAAACTTGACAAATTCGCTCCCGAATACTCACTGCGCCTGTACCACTAAAGTGGTGGTCAAACACTGCATCGTAATAATCAATGATGCCGGCACACGCTGCGATAGTCGCATGGTCTGGGCCGGCTGGTGTCAGCCGAGCTGTGGGGTTGTACGCATTAAAGAAATGGCCTTGATTTGAGACTTTCTCAAGAACTCGAGGAGACGTGTACATCAATCCGGCATGAGGCCCGTATGTCTTGTATGTGCTGTAAAGATACACGTCGCAATCTAATTCTTTCACGTCTATCGCGGCATGAGGAGCGTAAGACACACCATCAACGACTATCACTCCACCGAGCTCGTGGATACGGTCAGCTAGGTCCCTAATTGGGTTGATTGTAGCTGCGAGATTCGATGCGTGTGTTACTGCAAGAAGCTTCGTTCTTTCGTTTAGCAATTCATCTAAATCAGAAATATCTAGAAGCCCAGTCGCGTGATCGACCTCCCACTCTCGAATTTTAATCCCAGTCATTTCAAGGCGTCGCCAAGCACCAATATTGGCTTCGTGGTCTTGATTCGTCACAATAATTTCGTCGTCGGTTTTCCATCCAGGGCGGAGCGCCTGAGCTAGGACATAGGTATTTTGCGAAGTCGAAGGCCCAAAATGTACAGCGTCTTTCGCTGCATTGAATGTCGCTGGGAGAAGACCTATAGCCCGATCCATAGCGTTACCAGCAGTAATAGAAGGGTCGAAATCCCAATAAGGCTGAACTTTCGTCTTGACAAAAAAATCATTCAATAGCGAAATCACATGTTGAGGTACGTAGCTTCCTCCCGCATTTTCAAGATGGGCCCATTGGGCTGATTCCTCATCAGAAAAGACCGGGAATTGCTCGCGAACGAAATCTACATCAAGTGAAACCACACTATGAATCTACCCGTTTGCTACCAAGTTTCGTAACTAGTCGTTGAAGTAAGAAAAGGCGAGTAGTCTGCCCACATATGCTTGGAGACAAACCAAAAGAAAACGATAACTGTTGCGCCCCTCAACGCAGGAGCGAAAAAGGCTCTGAAGTCCGCCACTACCAAAAAGCGCGAATCAGGCATGAGGATGTTATCTCGCTTGCTGGGGGTGATTTTCTTTTAGGAACCAATTCCCCTCACGGACGTCCTCAAGACGGAGAGATGCCCATAGTTCAAGCCCACGTTTTGCCCTTTGCGATTGACAGGTATGCCGTCACCAATAGTCAATATTTAACATTCATCGAAGATGCCGGCTACACCACAGATGCCGAGCAGATAGGCTGGTCGTTTGTTTTCGCTGGCCTTCTTCCCGACGACTTTGAAGACACCCGAGGGGTGCAAGGTTCCCCATGGTGGCGTCAAGTCTTTGGGGCATGCTGGAATTTTCCTGAAGGGCCGCAATCATCGATTCAAGAGAGAATGGACCATCCAGTCACTCATATTTCATGGAACGATGCAGTTGCTTATGCAAACTGGATTGGTGGACGTCTCCCAACTGAAGCTGAGTGGGAGTTCGCCGCACAAGGAGGCTTAAAAAATCCTATTTTTCCGTGGGGAAACGAACTTGAACCAGATGGACAACACTTCATGAATGTATGGCAGGGATCGTTCCCAGACAAGAATCTAGAAAGCGATGGTTGGTATGGAACAGCGCCAGTTGGCTCATATCCACCTAACCAATATGGGATAGGGGAGATGACAGGAAATGTATGGGAATGGTGTAGTGACTGGTACTCGACGGAAAGAGACCGAGGGGGAAACAACCCGAAAGGGCCATCAGCTGGTGAGTCAAAAGTCATCAAAGGGGGCTCGTACTTGTGTCATGATTCATATTGTAATCGGTATAGAATCGCTGCCAGAAGCTCAACGACGACCGACAGTTCCATGGGGCACCTCGGGTTCAGAACTGTCCGTGATGTTGAAAACTAGCTATCGACAGGGTCGAGAAAATCAGCTGCTTCAATTTCTTCTCTTGTAACCCCAAGCAAAAAAAGAACCGCATCGAGATAAGGGACCCGAAGACTCGCATTAGCCGCATCACGAACTATGGGTTTAGCGTTAAACGCTATTCCAAGTCCAGCTTCACTAAGCATGTCCAAGTCATTCGCTCCATCACCAACTGCAACTGTCTGCTCGATCGGTACATTTTCAAGCTCGGCGATTTCATGGAGGAAAGCAGCTTTCGCTTGCCTGTCAACCACAGGGCCCATCAGCTCACCAGTTAGTCTTCCATTCTCAATTTCAAGCTGATTAGCCCGAGAATGCTTAATGCCTAATTCCTTTTGAAGCCGCTCAGTGAAAACCGTAAATCCGCCACTGACTATGGCTGTGGTATATCCAAGCCTTCCGAGAGTTCGACAAAAAGTTCGTGCACCCGGAGTGAGCGTTAAGGAATGCCATGCACGTTCTATTGCTAGTTCGTCTAATCCAGCCAATAGGGAAACGCGTGCTCTAAGCGCCTCGGCAAATTCGATCTCCCCCCGCATGGCTTGGCTTGTTATCGAAGCGACTTCATCTAAGCATCCTGCTTGCTCTGCTAAAAGATCTATAACTTCGTTTTGGATAAGCGTAGAATCGACGTCAAGAATCACGAGACGCTTTGCCCTTCGGCTCAAATTCAAGGGCTGGATAGCAACATCCATACCAGGTCGTGAAGAAGCAACTTCCATGAGGTTGCGTCTCATAGTAGAGATATCTCCTCCACTGACAGATAGCTCATAACTCATTACTGGGTAGCGAGATAGACGGACTATCCGGTCAATGTTCCCTTTGCCATCAGCTATAGCGTCAGTAGCTGCACTTAGTTCTGAAGGTGAAAGCACTTCGCCAATAAGGGTGATTACGTATGGCTGTCGGTATTCGGTAGGAGTTTCATCGACTTCCTCTATATCGATTTGAAGATCTCGCTTAAATCCGAATAGTAATAGGTCCTTCAGGGCGCTATCACCATTTTCAATCTCGATCAGCACATCCAACGACAGCCGACGGCGGACAACTACCTGCTCGATATCTTTTATTGTCGCGTTCATGCCGGCAAGAACGTTAAAAAGTTCAGCTGATATACCTAACTGATCTGGGCCGGTGACACGAACTAAAACCGTTTGCATATTTTCCACTTCATGAGAATACCAAGAAGAATCTGGGATGGGGGATTCAGCATGAGATCTTGATTCCGGTTCAGGAAGCTCTAAATATGACAAACAGATGAACTTCTAGGTATTTTCGTCTTTCTTCAGTAGATTATTTCCATACCGCCATTTTTGATGGTCTCGATCATCAAAAACTTTACAGGCGGTATGGGAGGAATATAAAAATGATCAAGAAGAGTAGAATTCTTCAACTTCTTGCAGTTCTCTTTGCTTTCACCCTTATTACTGCAGCTTGTGGTGATGATGATGACAGCGGTAGCAGCTCAGCAAGTGAAAGTAGCGAAAGCGCTGAATCAACAGAAGACGAAGTGACTCTCACCCAAGACGGTGACAGTCTCCTCGATACTGTAAAGGCACGTGGAACCCTTAACTGTGGTGTATCCGGTGCCGCTGTAGCATTCTCAACCCTCGACCCATCAGGTGAGATGGTAGGGTTCGATGCTGACTTCTGTCGAGCAGTTGCCGCCGCAGTGTTGGGTGATGCAAGCGCAGTGAACTTTGTTTCGCTAACAGCCGCTGAGCGTTTCACAGCAGTACAGTCAGGGGACATCGATGTTCTCATGCGTAACACAACCTGGACCCAAAGCCGTGACACTGATGTTGGCATGGACTTCGGCCCAACCACCTATTACGACGGACAACAACTTATGGGTAAAGCCTCTGATGGCTTCACCGGTTCAAGTACCGTCGCTGACCTAGATGGTGCCACTATTTGTACCAACGCAGGAACCACTACCGAAAAGAACATCGGTGACGCAGCAGAAGCTGCAGGTATTACGATCAATCTTCAAACATACGAAGATTTCGATATCGTCACCGACAACTTCATTTCAGGCGCCTGTGACGTTGTTACAACAGATGGGTCTGCTCTCGTTGGCCGAAAGGCACAACAGCAGCCAGAAGGCGAAGAATGGGTAATTTTCCCAGGAGCTCCGATCTCGAAAGAGCCTCTCGGACCTACCTACGGACAAAATGACAGCACATGGGCAGACGTCATTAACTGGACTGTCTATGCGACCATCATTGCATCTGAAAAGGGAATTGACTCTGGAAATGCTGCAAGCGTTGTAGGAAACGAAGCGTTTGACGCAGAATCACAGCGACTCATGGGCGGCGAAGGCGAACTTCAAACCCTCATGGGCCTCAATGCTGATGCATTCCAGCAAGTAATTACCCAAGTTGGTAACTACGACGAGATTTATACTCGTAACCTGGGCCCAGTAGGTCTAACCCGTGCCGGATCATCCAATGCTGGATGGGAAGACGGTGGACTTATTTACGCCCCACCCGCACGATAAGTAGCGGTTTGAGCAAATAGTTCAAACAAGAGTGAGACTATTTACTAGTCATACTCAT
>PBIQ01000007.1 GCA_002720485.1 Acidimicrobiaceae bacterium | reverse complement strand
GTTATGTCATATGTCCATGAATGGTATTGACAGCGGAGACGTCGGTCAGATCCTTTTTCTTCTCTAACTACAGGAGCTCCACGATGTTGGCAGGTGTTATAAAAACAGCGGATAACACCATCAGCACCGCGGATAATAATCATTGGTTCTTTAAGTTTTTTAAAAGTAAAGTAATCTCCTGAGTTCGGGATTTCTTCAACGCGGCCAGCGATCACCCAAGAATCGTTAAAGACATATTCCATCTCCAATTCATAAAAATCGTCAGAGGTATAGCGCTCTTTTGGAATGTCATGAAATTTCGGGAATCCTTCAGGAGGGGCAGTACGCGAAACTTCGTAATGAATCTTTTCTTTTATTTCATTGATCGTCTTAGAGTCCATTTCTCAGCTCCTACGCTGTAGATCCACCATCGACGACCAATAAATGGCCAGTAATAAATTCAGCTAGGTCAGAAGCAAGGAATAGTGTAGCTCTTGCTATGTAGTCCGGATCACCTGAGATTCTAAGGGGGTTAGCTGCTATCGCAGCGTAAACATCTATACCGCCTTCTTTAAGGGCTGCACCCTGTTCAGCTAATCCCTCGGTATCTATAATCCCAGGAGCTATAGCATTAACTCTGATTTTTTTCGGACCTAGTTCATTTGCGAAGGCCTTAGTTAACCCAATGACTGCTGCTTTCGATGTGCTGTACGCAGTGATACTTGCGCCACCGCGAAGTGCTGCAATTGAAGAGATATTAACGATCGAGCCTCCGTTACTCATGTAATTTACGGCTTCTCGGGAAGCGCTGTATTGAGCACGGACGTTGAGATCAAGCATTTTCGTTACAAAGTCATCACTTACCTCTGCGATCGGACCTGTAGGTGGATAGATTCCTGCGTTATTTACAAGAATATCGAGAGAAGAACCATCCGCTGCCTGCTGAACCGCTGCTTTCAATTGCTCCGGTACTGTAATGTCACATTTAGCAAAGGATGCGGAAAGTTCTTCAGCTAATATATGAATTTCAGGGTCAACATCCGCAATTGTTACTTCAGCACCTGCTTCAACTAGCCGCGAAGAGATTGCCGCTCCTATGCCTTTCCCGCCACCAGTAACTAAAGCGCGTTTGCCGCTAAGATTCACCATTTCAGAAATTTTTGGGAGCTTTTCCATAAATGAAGCTTAACGCCTAAAATGCTCTTCATTCAATTTTAGAATTTTTGTTTCCCTATTTCGCTCTTGCTTCGTTGACCGAGTGAAATCTAGTTTACGACCAAATAAACCCTTTGTTCGGGGTATCGTTTTGTAGGGGATGAAAGGGAAAAGTGAATATAGAATCTGAAAGTTCTGTTAGAACAGGGCCTACCAAATACCTCTTTCTTTTTTTCGGTTTCGTATTTGCGGCATTAGGGTTTATTGGAATAGTTGTTCCAGGGTTGCCAACTACGGTTTTTATGATCATGGCTGCTTCATGTTTCGCAAAGTCAAGCCCTAAATTTGAACGCTGGATTCTTGATCTCCCGGTTGTAGGTGCCATGGTTCGGGATCATCGATCTGGCTTAGGGATGCCTAGAAAAGCTAAAACGATTGCAATTTCGATGATGGCGACAGCGACAGCTTTAAGTATCGTATTTGCGATAGATCAAATCGGTATTCGAATCATTGTTGGTGGAGTGGGATTAGTAGGAGTTTGGTATGTCGGATTCAGAGTACCTACGCGTGAGAAAGTTCTTTCCCAACAATTAGAAGGAGACCAATGAGCCTCAATACAGCTTCGGAGGCCCTCGATAGTGCAAAGGAAATTACTGAACGGGGTTTAGAATTCCTTCGCTCAAACAGGAACCCAGAAGAGCACCAAGTCTTTCTTTACGATCTTTCGCATGCCAGTTCGGCGATAGCAATTGCGGAAAGCTTTCTTTCATTCGCTGAAAAAGGTGAAGAAGAAAAGGGAATGGTTGAACTTTTTTGTGCTGATACGTTGCATAGCGTAGCTGCAATGTGTTTTGGGCGTGAAGATATTTGGAGCTTGCAGAGTTCAACACTCGATGTATTGAATCAATACGTTGCTGAACACGGAACACCTCAGAAGTACTCAACTGCTTCTTTTTCTTCGCAGAAATCTCATTTAAGCGATGAATTAGAACTTGTAGCTAAGACCTTCAGACGTTTTGGTGAAGACCATATCGAACATCTCGCGGAGCACGTCCACCGCAAAGACCTAGATGTTCCAGAGGAGATAATCGACGGTCTAGCTCAGATGGGGTGTTTTGGTTTGTCGATTCCTGAAGAGTATGGAGGTTCAGCCTCTGGTTCTATCAAAGACATGTATGGAATGGTTATAGCTACTGAAGAACTTTCCAGAGCGTCGTTAAGTATCGGCGGGTCACTTATCACTCGCCCCGAAATTTTAGCTAGGGCAATTGAGAATGGAGGCACTGACGAGCAGAAACGGACATTGCTTCCAAAAATTGCTGCAGGGGATCTCATGTCTGCGGTTGCTGTAACGGAACCAGACCACGGGAGTGATGTGGCGTCGATAACCATGTCTGCCCGACCTGAACCAAGTGGAGGTTGGAAACTCAATGGTGTAAAGACTTGGTGTACTTTTGCTGGTAGAGCTGACCTCTTAATGGTGTTGGCACGAACGAATCCGGATACTTCGCAAGGGCATAGAGGCCTGAGTGTCTTTGTTGTTGAGAAAGAGCGCGCTGATGGCCACAGCTTTGATTTCCAGCAGGAGTCTGGCGGAAAGATGCAAGGGAAAGCTATTCCAACGTTGGGATATAGAGGCATGCATAGTTTCGAAATTGCCTTTCAGGATTGGGTTGTTCCCGAAGATTCTCTTATTGGTGGCATTGAGGGGGAAGGACAGGGTTTTTATCTTCAAATGGCTGGATTTGAGAATGGAAGACTTCAAACTGCAGCCAGAGCGGTTGGAGTGATGCAGAGAGCTTATGAGGAAGCAGTTAACTACAGCCAGGAGCGAAATGTTTTCAATAACTCCCTTAGTTCATATGAGCTTACTCAGGTAAAGATTGGAAGAATGGCGGCGATTATTCAAGCATGCAGACAGTACACGTATGATGTAGCAGAAAAAATGTCGATGGGAAATGGTGCTCTAGAAGCAGCGATGATTAAGGCGTACTCATGCAAGGCCGCCGAATGGGTTACACGAGAAGCGATGCAGATCCATGGTGGTTTCGGTTATGCCGAAGAGTACGTGGTTAGTCGCCTGTTTGTTGACGCAAGAGTGCTGTCAATCTTCGAAGGCGCAGATGAAACACTTTGTCTAAAGCTGATCGGCAGAAGGTTACTTTCAAAGTAAAGTTTTGCGACTAACTTCCTAAGCCTTTTCTCATTGGAGGAAGGTCATCGAAGTCGGGATCTTCGTTGTTTGCCTGAGCTTCGAAAGCTGCAGCCATATCCTTTGGCTGGAACATCCCTGCTTGCCATGTTGCAATGAAATTTAAGCTATCGGCGACGGAATGGTCTCGGGCGTAGTTCACGCTCTCTTTTGTTCCCCAAATAGCAAGCGGGGACTTCGTAGCAATCTCATGTGCGATATCAAGGACGCCTTGAACAAGTTCTTCATGTGTCTCAAAGATTTGGTTCACTAATCCAACTTCATATGCTCTTTGCGCTGACATGCGCCGGCCAGTATACGCAAGCTCACGAACTACTCCTTCGGGAACTAACTTTGGAAGTCGTTGAAGTGTTCCTACATCAGCGGTCATGCCGATGTTTATCTCTTGGATACAAAACCACGCATCGGCAGTTGCATATCGCATGTCGGCGGCAGTTACCATGTCTACCGCTCCACCAACGCAACCGCCTTGAATTGCAACAAGTACTGGCATGCGGGCATGTTCTAGACAGTTGAAGCTTTCCTGTAGATGAAGCGCACTGCTCCGAGTGTTTGCGTTCATCCGCCCCCGCTCAGTTTTACCCTCAGCAGAGAGGTTGCCTCCGGTAAACACTGCAAGGTCCATTCCAGCGCAAAAGTGGCGACCGGTAGACGAGATGACAATTGCCCTTGCTCTCCCTTCGTCACTTATATCATTGATGATTTCAGGTAATTCCTTCCAAAATGAAGGGACCATGGTGTTTAAATTTTCTCCGCGACTCATCTGGACATGAGCAATTTTTCCAACATCTGTTACTTCAAAGCATTCATAGGTCATATTCAACGATCGCATGTTCTTGAAATATCTGCCACTTTACAGTGGCATTTAATTAGAAGATTTTCTCTTCTGTTGTTTCCCCTTTAATGCTGTAAGTTGGACTAATGATTGAAACCGCTAAAACCTTCTGCCGTATTTGTCATGCCGCTTGCCCGATGGAAGTCGATATAGAAGACAAAAAAAGAATCGTGGCAGTTCGTGGTGATAAAAATGACCCTCTTTTTGGTGGTTACACATGTATCAAAGGCCGGCAACTCGCAGATCAATACCATAGCCCTAGTCGTCTCCGCTCTCCATTGAAGAAAAATCCTGAAGGGACGTTTGACATCGTTAATTCCTCAGACGCCCTCGATGAAATAGCAGAGAAAATAAATCATATTGTTTCACACCATGGCCCAAGATCTATAGCAACCTATATTGGTACCGGCGCCTACCAAAATAGCGTAGGAGTTGCCGTAGGTGCAGCTTGGCATAAGGGTTTTGACTCGCCATCTTTTTATACGTCCCTTACCATCGATCAGCCTGCTCATAGGAGTTCTTTATCTCGACTCGGCTCTTGGGAAGCTGGCTGGCAGAATTTCTCCAATTCTGATGTTCTTCTTGCTGTTGGCTATAACCCACTTGTTTCGAGCTACGGCCCAGCTAGTGGCCTACAAGGAACGGACCCCTTTGTGAAATTACGTGAAGCAAAGGATAGGGGTTTGAAACTTATCGTTATCGACCCCCGAAAAAGTGAACTTGCTAACCATGCAGATATTTGGCTTCAGGTAAAACCCGGAGAAGACCCGGCTCTACTTGCCGCGATCTTGAACATCATTTTGACCAGCGAACTCCATGACAAAGAATTCTGTCAAGAGTATGTCGAATCGGATCAGCTGGAATTGCTTCGAAAGTCTGTTGCTCCTTTTACAGCTGATTATGCCGCACAGAGATGTGAGGTAGCGGCTGCTGACATATATCTTGCTGCGGAAACTTTCGCTTCGGGACCTAAGGGAACTGCGGGTTCTGGAACCGGCCCAAATATGGCTCCGCATGGGACGCTAATGGAAACCTTAGCCTTAACACTAAATGTCATCTGTGGGAGAGTTTTACGTTCAGGGGAGACTTTGGAAAGCCCGTATATGTTATTTCCCGGTGATACAAGACGCGCACAGGTAGTCCCTCCGACTGACCCTACGCCGGGAGCTTCCCATCGAGTTCGAGGGTTGCGAGGTCTCGCTGATGAAATGATGACCAACGCTTTGAACGATGAAATCCTTTTGGAAGGAGAAGGGAAAGTTCGCGCCTTAATCGTTTCCGGTGGAAATCCCATACAGGCGTGGCCTGATCAAAGGAAAACTCTAGAAGCTATGGAAGATCTCGAGTTGCTAGTCGTTATCGACCATCGTATGACTGCAACAGCCCAATTAGCTGATTACGTATTTGCCCCTCGGCTTCAGTTAGAGCGTGCGGATGTTCCCAATGTGATGGATAGACGGTTCCCAGAAGTCTACACAAATTACACTGACCCAATCATCGTATCCGGTGACGATGTTTTGAATGAGTGGGAGGTCTATGCAGGTTTAGCTACCAGACGAGGAACACCAATTGTGCTTCCGGGAGGCGATTTGCCAGTAGAAGAAACTCTTAGTGATGGTGATGTCATTGACTATGTTTACGCTGATGCAAGGCTTCCTATCTCAGAATGGAGAAAAAATCGTGGAGTTATCCACGACAAACCTATTCGCGTCATTGATGGCGACTCTGGCAGTGACGCCAGATTTGCTGTTTGCCCCACCGATGTTTATGAAGAGTTATTAGAAGTGCAGAATGAAAGAACAGGTTTGGAGATTTTTAAGGGAATAGACCATAAGAAATACCCATTTAGGCTTGTAGGTAGGAGATTAAAGCACGCATTGAATTCTCTTGGTTCTGAACTTCCCGGTTTGGCTGATGTGGCAACCACCAATTATGCATATGTCCACCCAGAGGATTTAGATAATTTCGGTGCTGAACCTGGCGACTTATTGAAAATTTCTTCGCCCCGAGCTTCAGTTGTTGGCGTAGCTGAGAGTGACCCTGGAATTAAACGTGGCGTTGTTGCTATGTCTCATTCATGGGGAGGCCTTTCGCTGACTGATGAGAAAGTTCGCGATATAGGGACTCCGACAAATAGGCTAGTAACAAGTGACAATGGGTTTGATCGAATAACCGGACTTCCCATTATGAGCGCTATTCCTGTTCAAATTCGTCGGATTTCTGAAGAGGAATTACAAACCTCCGGATGAGTTGTTCCAAGTGTTTCAGTCTTGGTGGGTACTGAGTTCCGTGTCTCCTGTCAATGCTCCTTTAACTACCTTGCCGCTAGCATTCCGAGGAAGAGCAGTGTTTCTCCATTCCCAAATGACAGGTATCTTGTAATCTGCAAGTGTCTCGCTGCACCACTCCCGTAAAATATTGGCGTCTACGTTTTCTTCTCCTTCCAATACGACTATTGCTTTGACTTCTTGTCCTCTGTCTTGATGGTCCACTCCAACAACTGCTGCTTCGAGAACGCTTGAATGTGCCTCTAAGCGATGTTCTATTTCCACAGGGTAGATATTTTCACCTGATCTAATAATCATGTCTCGAGCACGAGCATTGATAAAAAGCAGTTCATTTTCGACTCGTCCAATATCCCCCATGGCAAGCCATCTCCCAGCCTTAATTGTTTCTCTGGTTGCCTCAGGGTTACCCCAATATTCCAACATGGTGTAGGCCGACCTCACATGGATCTCTCCTTCTTCCCCGTTTGGAAGGGATTGGTTGTTTTCATCCCTGATTTCTACGTCAAAGCCCATACAAGATCTTCCAGCAGATGAGGGATTTTCTTTGAACTCTTGGCCTCCGATAGAGGTAACGACACCGCAGGATTCACTACTTCCATATCCTTGCCCAATTGATGCTGCTGCTTGAGGAAAATGCTCCTCAATCTTGTTTCGCATATGTTGAGAGAGATGAGCCCCCCCGCTGCTCATTCTTGTGAGGCTTGAAGTGTCGTACTCAAGGAGTTTCGGGTGAGACATTACTCTGGGCCCCATATCTCCAATTGCTGTCCAATTCGTCACCTTCTCAGTTTCGATTATCTTCAAAACGTCTTCTGGGTCAAAGCGGCCGCTTCGAAATACTATTTTCGTCCCATTTGCCATGTTCATTAAAACCCCCGCTAGAAGTCCAGATACATGAAAAAGGGGAGAAGTCGCAAGCACCACATCCTGATGGCTAGGAAATGAGGATGGATCTATTCCTAGTTTTCTTAGCGCAATGATTGTCTTTTCCTGGGCATTATGCAAAGTACCGTCGACGAACCCTATAAGTCCTCTGTGGGAAAGAAGAGCCCCTTTAGCTCTTCCGGTAGTTCCAGAAGTAAACAGGATAAGAGCAGGGTCGTCTTCAAGGACTTTTTGTTCAGTGTCGTTTTCCCCAATAGCCTCAATAGGGGTAAAAAATTCCGGAGTTTCGTCGATATCAATAATGGCTATTTCGCTAGCTACATTGTCAGCACGCATAAGACGACGTTTGTCACCTATTAAAACTTTAGGTTGCGTGAGTTGAAGTGCATGATCTATTTCCGCTGCAGTCCACCAGCCGTTAATAGCGACAGCGATAGCGCCTATGAAGGTAGTTGCAAAAAAAGAAATTACCCATTCTGGCGAGTTGGCTGCAAGTATTGCTACCCGATCACCGGAACGAACTCCGAGTTCTTCAACAAGTCGGTGAGAAACTCCTCTGACCATGTCCGGCAACTGGTCATAGGTGACCCTTGTATCTCCTAAGACCAGACATTCTCGTCCACTCCACTTATCTGTAAAAGCGTCAAACATCTCCTCTATATTCCGGTGTCGGTTACGAAACACCAGCAACTGTTGGCCTAGGACATCTTCTACAGTTGTTTCCCATTGTCCGCCCTCACCGCAAAGCTCCGCCCGAACTTCTTCAGCAAGTGAAAGGTTTCGGTTTTCGTTTCTTGTCATACGATCACTTGATTTTCTTCAGGTCCATCAGCATTTCCATTATGGATTCACCTTTAGAAACTCTTGAATATAAGAAACAAGAAGATCCGGAGCGTCCTCTTGGCAGAAATGACCAACACCTTCCAACTCAATAATTTTCTCATCAGGCCACAGTGAGCGGAAACCTTCTATTGCACGATCCGGAGGAATAGCTCGATCTTCGAGTCCTTCGAGAAGGATCGCTGGTTTTGATTTCAGATTTGGAACGCCCTCAGCGCCCTCAAGAACATAGTCGACTATTCGACCAAGATAAGCATCAATAGGAAATTCGTATGCGCCGATTGAACTTTCATAGCTTGGAAATGGTGAGCTATATGCATCGATCCAAGTATCATCAATAACGCTTGAATTCTGGAATCCGATAATTTTCATAATAGATAAAACAGTTGACCCTGCGTTACGCAGTACTTGTTCAGTCCGACCAGACTCAAGACCTTCACCTATCCATTTGAACCAAGGTGACTGATTTATTGGCGTCACCGATTCAGAAACGACTCCATACCCAGCAACGGTATTCATATATACAAGACGTTTGACCTTCTCTGGATGCCGAACTGTGAAAGCTGTGCCTATCGGGCCTCCCCAATCCTGCATAACAAAAGTAATCTGATCTAATGAGAGCTCATCAATAAGCGCAGACAAGTTCTCAGTGTGTGACTTCAGTGTGTACTCACGGTCTAAGGGGGTCTCACTCTTTCCAAAGCCCATATGGTCAGGAACTATCACCCTGTTATTCTCAGCCAATGGTGGGATCATATTTCGATATAGGTACCCCCAAGTAGGTTCACCATGTAGACAGATGATTACCTCACCTTCCCCGATATCTACGTAATGTTGGCTAAAGCCAGCAGCTTCGCAGAAATGGGGCTGGAAAGGCCAAGTTCCATTGAATGTTTCATTTTTAGGGATCATGGAGGTAGTTTTTCATAATCAACCATCGCCGGCCATTTTTGGGTGTATCTTTCTTCGTTTCCGAAAAGCCGATTTCTCACACTTGGATTACCGGTATACAAGGGTTTTCTGTGGACTAGGATTCAAAGTGAGCGATTTTGATGAAATTACTGAGCGAGTTATAGAAATAGGTGAGTCTTATGGGCAAAGAAATACTTTTAGAGCATAGAAATCGGATAGATCAACTTGATGAGAAGCTTATACATTTACTTGCTGAACGATTTGAGATAACCAAGGCTGTTGGAATTCTGAAAGCAGAGCAAGGAATGCCTGCTGGTGACCCTGAACGAGAAGCACAGCAAATCGAGCGACTTCATGAAATTGCCATAGAAGTTGGTATGGATCCAGAATTCTCCGTGAAAGTGTTTCGCCTTATCGTAGATGAGGTAATCCGTCACCATGTCCGCGCTGCTGAAGAGACATAGATACTTAAATCTCAGTATCTTTCCAATGATTCCAGTAGGTAACACTCTCTGCTGGTTTTCTGGTTCCAGGCCGAAAATCATCCCCTGTGTAATAGGCCGTAGGTATACATGCCAGTTGCGTTACTGATTCAGGAATCCCGAGTTCTTCACCAACGCGACGCGCATAGCGCAGATGTAATGTCGTCCATGCAGTTCCTAGTCCTCTAGCGCGAGCCGCAAGCATATAACTCCAAACGGCAGGTAGAACGGAGCCCCACCACCCTTGGGTACCTCCTCCCAGTCCTCCTTCCATATCTTCCGGACTTCCGAGAGAGCAGGGGATAGCTAGGATAGGAACCCTTTCAAGTATTTCTGCTAAATAATCACTTGAAGAGATGATCTTACCAATTGTCGAATTTTCAGGGGCCTTAGATGCCACAGCTCCTTTCTGCTGATCGATGTATGGGGCATAAGCCTCACGGTATGCCTCAGCTATTACCCTTTTCTTCTCTGGATCATCGACGATCACCCAACGCCATTTCTGATAATTTCCACCTGCAGGGGCCTGGGTTGAGACACGGACGCAATCAAGGATTAATTCTCTCGGAACTGGCTTTTCCAAGTTCAGGCGTTTCCTTACTGCACGTGTAGTTGTCAGGAGGTGGTCTACCTGTTGTAAATCAAATTCTGTCACAAGCCAGTTTGTCTTTCTCAAAAATCTGTCATGGGCTAAGCTAAACCTAGTCTGTATTCATCAGAAAATCCGTTTAGAGAGGAGACCTCATGGCACGTATCGCAATTCCCGAAGGTGAAGGTCTTGAACGAAGTCGTATGTGGGCGTTACAAACAAATGTTGCAAAAGGGATCGGTATCGCAGGGAATGCGCTTTATACACAGATCTCTCTCGATACTCGTGTGCGCGAGGTCGCTCGCATGCGCATCGCACAAATAAATGAGTGCCATATATGAATGGATACTCGCTCTGCATCGGCGATGCAGCAAGGACTTGAAGAAGATCTATATCATCGGGTATCTGAGTACGAAGAAATAGGGGCTTTCACGGTTCCAGAGAAGCTCGCTGCTGAAATGGCTGAACGCTTTGTCTTTGATCACGTAGCCCTAAAGGATGATGAGGAGTACTGGGAAAAAGTGAAAGAGAACTTCACCGACCAGCAGATACTTGAGCTTCTTGCTTTGATAGGTTTTTGTCTCGGGATGGGAAGGCTTTTAGCAGTTCTCGATATTGCCAATGATTGTCCTGTAAATAGAACCGCAGATCCAGATAAGGACCCAACACATTACGTCCATGGATGAGATTTCTAATCTCTATGTTCACGAAAGCGTGAGCTCCTGCTAGAAGCGGACCCCATACGAACTGGTTGTTCTAATCCAAATCGGTAGACCAGACATGGACCGCATTCTCCTCATAGAGTCCTATTTAGGTGGTAGAGAGTTGAGGTTACAGCCCAATCAGAACTAAATTGACGAGGGTATAAGGAGAATTATGGCTGGTCCTTTAGAGGGAATAAAGATTGTAGAACTTGGTCAAATGATCGCTGTACCTGGGGCTACGTATCTGTTAGGAACACAGGGGGCAGAGATCGTCAAGGTCGAAAATACGACGGGTGGAGATGACCTCCGGATGTATGGCAGTCGCAAGAACGGCATATCCGGTTGGTTCGCAAATGCAAATGCGGGCAAACGTTCCATAGGTATTGATCTCATGACTGAAGACGGAAAACAAGTGCTTTGGAGATTATTGAAGGATGCGGATGTCTTTATTCAGGGTTTTCGACCAGGGGCGGTAGATCGCTTAGGGTTCTCCTATGTAGAGGTTCACAATAATCTTCCTGATTTAATTTACGTCTCTTCATCAGGATTTGGGGCCTCTGGGCCATATAGTGAACGACCTGTTTATGACCCCGTAATCCAAGCGTTGTCAGGCTGGGCTGGCGCGCAAAAGACGAATAATGAGCCGATGCTTATTCGCGGGATGGTTGCTGATAAGGTCGCTGCTTTAACCACCGCACAGGCGATAACAGCAGCATTGTTTCGAAGAAACGATACAAAAGAAGGCCAGCACGTAGAAATCTCCATGTTTGAAGCGAATATTGCCTTTAACTGGCCAGATGTAATGATGCACGAAACTCTTCTCGATAGTGATGCTTTGCACTTTCCCAATCTCTTGGGCTCCTATCAGCTTTTCGCAACTGAAGATGGATGGGTTTCAGTAACTGCTGGAACCGATAAGCAGTGGAACGCTGTTTGTAAAGCATTGAATCGACAAGATCTAGCTGACGATAGTCGTTTCTCTTCAGCTTCCAATAGGAGTAAAAATTTTACAAATTGGTATGAAGCATTTGCACAAATGGTTTCTGAATTTACAAGTGACGAAGTACTGGAGCGATGTTTAGATGCTGATGTTCCCGCAGTGCCCGTCCTCGACCCAAGTGAGGTATCTAGTGATCCTCATGTGGTAGCTAGAGAGGCAGTTATAGAAGTAACTCACCCAACAATTGGGAAGATGCGCGTCCCGCGGCAGGGAGCTAGTTTCTCAGCTGAAAAAAAAGTTGAGCCAAGCGCCGCACCAGCTTACGGGGAGCATACGGATGAAATTCTTTCTGAAGTAGGTTTTGACCCTAACGAAATTAGCAATCTGAGAAACTCCAATATTGTCGTATAGGAACCCCCTTGAAAGATAGAACTAATGGAATCAGTTAGATGCGTAACTAAGCGCTTCGAGACAACCTCGGGTGTCCAAATTGAAGCTGACTTCTGGGGTGAAAAGAGTGAAGATTCTGTTGTGCTATTGCACGGTGGGGGACAGACACGCCATTCATGGGGTTCGACTGCTTCAGAGATCGCCAGAAAGGGTTGGTGGGCGATTTCAATAGATTTGCGTGGCCATGGAAGATCTAGCTGGGTTCCGGACCAACACTATGGCCTTGACGGTTTCGCTGCAGACATTGACTTTATTCTCCAAGAGGAAGAGATAGTCCCTGTGCTAGTAGGCGCTTCGTTAGGTGGGCTTACAGGTATGTACTTAGCGGGAAATCTACGCCCCAAATCGATTCGGTCTTTGGTTCTTGTCGACATCGTTCCACGCATGAACCGGACAGGGGCTGAAAGAGTTAAGTCGTTCATGTTAGAGCATCTTCAGACAGGGTTTGCAACCTTAGAAGAAGCAGCAGAAGCAATAGCTGCATATAACCCTGAGCGTGAAATGCCAACAGGTTTGGAGGGGTTGAAGAAGAACCTTCATAAACGTGATGGAAGATGGTACTGGCACTGGGACCCTGCATTTTTAGAGACTTCCAACACTAAACAAAGTGTAGAAATGCAAGACCCCGAATTCCTCAATTCACTATGTCTATCGATTGCGGCTCCAATGCTTCTAGTTAGGGGGCGGCTTAGCGACCTAGTAACAGAAGTTGAAGCTGCAGAATTCCTCAAAGAATTTCCTGATGCTTCTTACGTCGATGTCAGCGGCGCCGGCCATATGGTAGCTGGAGATAAGAATGACATCTTTACTAAAGCTGTCATAGACTTCCTAGATACGGTTATTGACTAGTTCTCTACGAGCAGGTTACTCATCTTCCGCAGACAGGTCTATTTCTTCCTGATACCAGTCGGGCATCGCCGCACGGGGATGCTCACCTAGGTCTGGTCGCACAATACCGAGAAATGCGTAATCCCAGTCGGAAGGAAGTTTTTGAGTGTGGGCCCCACCATCAATACGTATTGTTTCCCCGTTGACGTAATTTGATTCATCACTTACCAGGTACAAGGCACAATTAGCAACATCATCCACGTGGCCCATCCGTTTTACAGGAGTTTGAAGTCTTACAGCTTCAATAGCAAGTCGATTCTCCTCAGTGAATGCTTCGGCAGTCATGTCAGTTTCAATCACATGCGGGGCAATACAATTAACTCTTACCTGGTCGTTCCCGTATTCCACAGCAGCTATTTTGGCTACGTATTCGAGTCCCGCTTTCGATCCCGCATACCCAACTCGTCCAATAGCAGGACTCTGCGCCGTGAGAGAGGAGCAAAGAATGGCTGATCCCCCTCCTCCCTTTACCATTGCGTTACACATATATCGAAGAAAATAGATTGCTCCATTAAATTGGACATTAACCATAGGCTCAAGGTGCTCCGGAGTCATTTCACTTATCAAGCTTGTATCGTCATACCCAGCAAAGTTAATAGCACCGTCAATCTTTCCATATTTGGCCATGATCTCTGAGACCACATTCTCTCCTTGCTGGAAGTCCGTGACATCCCATTGCACACCCAGCCCATCAAATTCTTTGGCTACGCTATGGACAAGATCAGCTCTTCTTCCAGCTATGACTACGGTAGCTCCTTCTTCTGAAAAGCGCTTCGTGCATGCTAAGCCGAACCCTGTTGCACCTCCAACAACTACAATGATTTTGCCACTTAAACGGTTCATGATATGACAGTAGCTTCTCTTTCGTATTTCGGCTCATGCTGAGAGGAATTTGTCTTCGGTTCCATAGGGTCATCTTCATAACTTTGAGCTAATGTGCAAGAGGCGGTATATGGGAGGCATAAATGAGCTTCATGGATCAATATAAATTAGACGGGAAAGTAGCTGTTATTACTGGTTCAGGACAAGGTATTGGGCGTGGTATCGCATGGGGCCTTGCCGCTGCTGGTTGTGATGTGGCTTTGAACGCTCGTCGGGAGAATGATCTCGAAGAGACAGCTCGTGGAGTAACCGAACGCGGCCAAGAAGCCTTAGTTTTTGTATCTGATATTCGTGACCGGTCTGAAGAACTTGCTGACTTGACCATGGAAAAGTTTGGGAAAATAGACATTTGGGTAAATAACGTTGGTGGTTCAGATGAAAAAAATACACGGACCCTGATTGCTACCCCAGATGAAATTTTTCGAAGTCAATTAGAGCTTAACTTGACTACAGCCTTTCAGGGTGCAAAAGCAGCTGCGAAGAAAATGAAAGATGGTGGGTGCATTATTAATATTGCATCCGGCGCTGGGATGCGCGGATCTCCGTATACGGGACCATATGCTGCTGCTAAAGCAGGTATGCTAAATATGACCGAGACTCTAGCGATAGAGCTAGCTCCGAAAATACGAGTAAATGCCGTATCTCCTGGACCAGTTGTTACTGAAGCTTTCGATAAGGTCCTTGGGGCAGCAGACGCTGAACAAGAAATTGCAGCAACTATTCCTTTAGGATTCCTCGGTACCCCTGATGACATTGCACATACTGTTGTTTTTCTCTCCAGCCCCGCTTCGAGATGGATAACAGGAAGAAATATCCTTGTTGCAGGGGGTCGGACTCACAGAGCATACCAATACCAACAGCGTCTAGAAGAGGAATGAAACTCAAATACACGCAAAGGAGTAAGAATATGAAATTAAACCTAACCGTAGACGAGGCGCTTTCGACAACAAGAGCAGTTAGAAAACGACTCGACTTCGATCGGCCAGTTGAACCAGAGATTATCCGCGAGTGTCTTGAATCTGCGGTACAGTCACCAACTGGTTCAAACTCTCAATCATGGCAATGGATGGTAATAACTGATCAAGCCCAACGTTCTGCTCTGGCCGGCCTATATCGCCAAGGTTGGGAGATCTATGTGCAAATGGAAGGGAATGTAGAAACAGCATATAAAGGAGAAGACCCGTCACGGTTAGCGCAACAAGATAGAGTCGCTAGTTCTGCCCAATACTTGGCAGAGAACTTTGAAAAAGCCCCCGTCATGATGATTCCGCTACTTCCCGGAAGGCTTGAGGGACTCCCATCTATGGCGGTGACTTCAATGATGGGATCTATACTTCCCGGAGCTTGGAGTTTCATGATTGCTGCAAGAGAAAGGGGTCTTGGTACAGCCTGGACAACAATCCATCTCATGTTTGAGGAGCAAGCAGCAGAAATTCTCGGTATAGATTATGAAAGCTATACCCAATGCGCCTTAATCACGTGCGGCTATACCCATGGAACTGATTTTAAACCAGCGAAACGTCCACCTATCGAAACGGTTTTACATTGGGACAGGTGGGAAGGGAAAGCACCATGGTAGAAAAAACAACGTCAGAAGAAATTGTCGATCAGTTTATGGAACATATCAACGCTAAAGATCTTGATGCAGCTACAGCCCTGATAAGCGATAATTGCGAATACGATAATGTCCCAATGGGAAAGGTTTTCGGAAGAGAAGTTATTCATGAGTACCTCCGCCCAGTTATGGAACGCTGTTCGGAAATTGAATGGATCACACTCCGGCAAACGTCATCAGAAGGTTTAGTACTCAATGAACGTCTAGATCGGTTCAAATGGCCGCACGGGTGGGTTGAAGTTCCAGTCGCCGGCGTTTTTGAGATCGAAGACGGTGAAATTACTTTATGGCGGGACTACTTCGATTTACCTACCTACACTGATCAACTGCCCACACCCCCTTCCGAGTAGATTCCCCAGTATCGATGGCATCTCAGTTATTCTCACCGATGCAAGGAACAGTCCTTCTACTTGATGTTCAAATAGGAGACGATGTAGCTCAGGGTCAGCGAGTAGCGATACTTGAATCAATGAAAATGGAGCATGAAATCTCCACCTCAATCAGTGGAACCATAGAAAAACTCTTCGTAGAAGTTGGTGAAACAGTCCTCGAAGGGCAGGAAATCATATCTCTAGTGCCAAAGGAAATTTCACAGACTGATAACGAAACTGAATCCGAAATAGATCTTGACCATATACGTGATGACCTTGCAGAAGTTAAGGAACGTCACGATATAGGACTAGACCACAGACGCCCTGACGCCGTAGCAAAACGTCGACGCCGCGAACAGAGAACAGCCCGAGAGAATATTGCTGACCTTTTAAATATTGACTCCTATATTGAGTATGGTCCTCTCGTTGTTGCTCCCCAGAGAAAGAGAAGAACTGTCGAAGACCTCATTCTCAATACCCCTGCGGATGGAATGATTGCAGGGATAGGAGAGGTCAATGCAGATATTTTCTCTGAGGAAAAAGCCCAGTGCGTCGTCATGTCATATGACTACACTGTCCTAGCTGGTACGCAAGGTGGTCAAAATCATCGGAAGAAGGATCGACTTTTCGAAATAGCAAAACGCTGGAAACTACCAGTCATCTTCTTTACTGAAGGTGGGGGAGGACGACCCGGTGACACCGATGGCATGCAGGTAGCTGGACTAGATTGCTTGGCTTTTGGCCTTTGGGCCGACCTCTCTGGCATCGTTCCTCTCGTAGGTATTAATTCTGGATACTGTTTCGCAGGCAATGCAGCGATTCTTGGCTGTTGTGATGTAATCATCGCAACAGAAAACTCAAATATTGGGATGGGTGGGCCAGCAATGATCGAAGGAGGTGGGCTCGGCGTATATCAACCTACAGACATCGGTCCTATTGACGTTCAAACTCAAAACGGTGTAGTCGATATTCTTGTGAAAGACGAAGAAGAAGCTGTGGCTGTAGCAAAGAAATACCTCTCTTACTTCCAAGGATCGATTCCGGACTGGGATTGTGAAGATCAAAGAAAATTACGACATTTAGTTCCGGAAAATCGGGTGCGGGCTTACGAAGTGCGGGAAATTATCGACACCCTGTTTGATTCTGACTCAGTTCTGGAGATCCGGAAAGATTTTGGTTTAGGTATTATCACATCGTTAGCAAGAATTGAAGGTATCCCAGTTGGAGTGATCGCTAACAATCCTTCTCATCTTGGTGGAGCTATTGATAGCGATGCTGCGGATAAAGCTTCACGTTTTATGCAACTATGTGATGCGTTTGGCCTCCCGATAATCAGCCTATGTGATACTCCGGGGTTCATGGTTGGGCCAGAGGCTGAGAAGACAGGTTTAGTACGTCACGTCAGCCGTATGTTCGTAACGGCGAGGTCAGTGACATCGCCAACCTGCACGATTGTCCTTCGGAAGGCCTATGGGTTAGGAGCGCAAGCCATGGCGTCTGGAGGATTCAAGTTCCCATTATTTACTGTCGCGTGGCCTACCGGTGAATTTGGAGGTATGGGGCTTGAGGGTGCCGTTAAGTTAGGTTACAGAAAAGAACTCGAAGCTATTGAAGATCCTGAAGAGAGAGAGACGGCTTATCAGGTTCTTGTAGAGCGCATGTATGAAGTTGGCAAGGGTCTCAGTATGGCTGACCATTTTGAGATTGATGATGTGATTGATCCGTCGGATTCTCGTCGATGGATTATTAGAGGGTTAAAAGCCGCACGGATAGAAAAATCCACGAAGTGGGGTAATCGACCAATGATTGACACCTGGTAGTAGAAAGTTACTACCGGTTAAGCTCCTTTGGCGCCTCTTCGATAGTTCTCATAGACACTCACAGCAATCATTAGAGCACCACTCACAAGGCTCAACCAGAGACCAATACCAGCTTCGATTGCCTCATTTTGAGTTGTCGTGATAATCATTGCCAATGGAACTAAGAATGCAGTTAGTCCCATACCAAATAGGCAGTGAGAAAGCAGCATATTTGGGCCGGGTTCAGCTAAGCCCTTAGGTCGTAAACGCATCAGTGCAGCAACACCGACAACGAGGCCAATAATCAGCAGCAAATAGCCAAGCCGAGGACCTGACGCTCCCTTACCCAGAGTGTCGATGCAGATATCTCCCATCTCTGCGCATTCGTTTCGGCCATCGAATGTTGACAGCTTGAGAGCTCCTACTTTGAGCCAAGTCGTAAATGGGAAGACGACCACACCAACAGCAGCTACAAGAGCAAGGAGCGAAACAGCTGTTCTATCCACGACTGAAAGCGGCTTTATTCCTTTGTTTGGTAGCGTCCGAGCGACAGTAAGAATACCAAGTTGTGGAATAAATGATGCAGGCCAGTATGCGGCGACAAGCGCCCACCCTGTTCCCGCAGGGTCTTTCTTTACAGGAAGAACGGGAAGCCAACCAAAAACAAAGGCGAAAATATTGACGGTAGCGAAGACACCGAGAGCTAGCGTAAGTTGTTCAACCCCTAGACCAGGTAACACTTTCGAATAGCCGGCAAACCTCATGAGAGCAAGCAAACATAGGGCTACACCGACAGCAACACCAAGAATGCCAAATCCAGTTCCACCGAAGAACTCAAAAGCATCATAGCTACCTTCTTTTCGCTTGGCCCAATCTCCGACCAGAACGAAAACAAGATAAACACCAGCCAATATAAGGTGAGCTAATACCCAAGGGTTCTTCAGATTAGCAAGCAGTCTCTGCTGGAGCGTCATTGCGCCTCCTCAATGTCACCACCGAGGTAGCTTGCTTCAAGCAAGTCTTGGCGTTCCATCAAGTCAGATGCGGTTCCTTCAAGGACGATTTCCCCATGGCTCATAACGTAGCCTCGATCTGCCACTTCAAGAGCAAGGTGCACGTGCTGTTCCACGATAAGAACGCCTGCTCCAGTTTCATCGGCAATATCTCGAACGATGGGCAGCAACCTTTCCACGATGATTGGCGCAAGGCCGAGACTCATTTCATCTACTAAGAGCATCTTTGGGTTAGAAACCAGAGCTCTCGCCATAGCAAGCATCTGCTGCTCACCGCCTGATAGAAGGCCAGCTCTACGATTCATTAGGGGACGAAGGGCAGGAAGAAGCTCAAGTGCAGCATCGTAGCCAGCTTGCTGGTCGCTCCTCTTACCGCGAAGCCCGAGGCGCAGATTCTCTTGAACAGTCAACCCGAAGAATAAAGAGCGGTCCTCAGGTACATGCGCCAAACCTCGTCTTGCTGTTCGGTGTGGAGCTCCGAAATTCGTAGGAGATCCGAGCACGTCGATGCTTCCCTCTAGGGGTTTGAGAAGTCCGGAGGTCGTTAAAAGAGTTGTAGTTTTTCCGGCACCGTTCGGACCTAGCAAGGCAACCACTTCACCCGGACCAACGTACAAGTTCACATCTCGGATAACGGCTACGCCCCCATAGCCAGCCGCTAAGTTTGAGACTTCCAACAAGTTACCGGAAGTACTTTCTTTAGTTTCAACAGTTGCTGAGGTATCAGCCATCTTGGCCTCCCTGATCGCCTTGGAGGCTAGACGTCATGCGTTCACCAGCTTGGGCTTGGATCTCTCCAGCTTCTTCACCAAGGTATGCCTTCTTCACAGTGTCACTTTCTCGGATCTCTTGAGGAGTTCCTTCAGCAATAATTTTTCCGAAGTCAAGAACGTAGATGTAGTCACATACGCTCAGAACTAGTCCCATGTCATGATCAATCAAGAACACTGACATATCATGATCAAGGAACTCTCTAAGATGACCACCAAGGATCTGGCTTTCAGCGGTATCCAGTCCTGCTGCCGGCTCATCAAGCAAGATAAGTTTGGGAGATGCTGCAAGTGCTCTTGCGACACCAACTAGTTTTCTTCGCCCATGGCTAAGGTCGCTAGGCATCGCATCTGCGACATCGTTGAGACCCATAATGTCAAGGGCCCATTCAATCTGTTCCTCAACTTTTTGATCTTTTCTTGGCATGTAGATCATGTCAAGGAGGAAGCTGTACCACCTTGTGTCGTAGCCAGCGACAAGCAGATTGTCTTTTACTGAGAGGTCCTCAAATAGTTCTAAGGACTGAAATGTTCTAACAAGACCTCGCTGTGCCCTTTCATGGGGCTTTAATTCACCGATATCTTCGCCATTGAACACAGCGTTTCCTGCGGATGTAGGGACGTAGCCGGTTATTGCGTCAATAAAAGTAGTCTTTCCAGCGCCATTAGGTCCGATAAGTCCGACAAATTTTCCTTCTGGGACTGTCAGGTCAACCTTGTCGCACGCGTTTAGCCCACCAAAGGTAACAGTTAATCCGGATGTTTCAAGAATATTGCTCATACCGAAGCTCCTTCTGTAGCGTGGTCCTCGTCAGTTTCGGAGTTATCGTCATCATCCGGGTTTCGGCGCAGAAGTGCCAGCGGACCTTTCCCTAGAGCGTCAGACTGTAAGAGGGCTACACCCTCACCGCCAGTTACGATAGCGTTCACGATGAGACCTACGGCTCCTACGGCATTGATCATTCCACGTTCGACATCACCAAAATGCACACCTAAGAATTCAGGTAACATACCACCTGCAACAAGTAGGCCACCGACGACGGCTCCGTATCCTGTCGTGATTCCACCAAGGTACACGAACGCTAGTAGTCCCAGACCGCTGAATATAGCAAAGTTTTCAGCTTGGACGGCTGGAATTTTGTATGCCAGCATAATGCCGGCGATAGAAGCGATGGCAGATGAAATACCAAAGCCAAGCATCTTTGCATTCTTCACGTTAATACCGGCAGCTGCAGCGGCTCGCTCATTGGCGCGAATAGCTAAGAATCGTCTTCCCGTATTACCACGTCTGAGGTTCACAACCGCAACACCAACTAATGCTGTCATGATTATTAGGAATAGGCTGTATTTCCAATAGTCGGTTCTGAAAGTTTCTTTGTTGAATCCACCTATATATTGGCCAAACCAGGTTGGATTTGAAGGTGTGGGTTGGATAGAAGCAGCACCTTCGCCCATCAATGACCGGCTCTTCGTTAAGAGCTCTTCAATTGCAAGAACTGATGACATTGTGACAACGGCCAGCTGGACACCGCGAATACGTAAAGCGGGAAGGCCGATAAGGAGACCGAGAAGTGTTCCAGCACCTACAGCGCACACGAATCCCAAAATCGTCGGCATGTTTATTCCGGTTATGACGTAGTAATCATCGGGTCTTTGGAGCGAACCGTCACCGACAAAACGGATCATCATAAACGCGGCAAATCCGGCAATACTGAACTGGGCGAGAGAGATTTGTCCCAGGTAGCCGACGATTACGACGAGGCTGAACATGAATAATGTAGCCAAGATACTTGTTGTAAGAACAGCCTCCCACTTCGAGACGAAGACATTCGAAAGGATAAGTGCAAACCCAACAGCGAAAATTGCCCCAATTGTAACATTGTTGCTTGCAGGGGCATGTGGTTGCCTTCCTACACTGATGCTTCCGCGAATAGGTAGCTTGTCACCTTGGAAATACAAGACGAGGATAATCACGAGAAGAGGCATGAAGGTTCGAACACCTTCAATTTCGAGCCAATCTGGCCACCAGCTGTTGTTAGCCAGCTGGACTCCGCCACCGGACATCATTCCGATAATGACACCGCCCAAAACGGTCATTGGGATAGATGTCAATTTTCCGAACAGTGCTGCCCCGAGAGCACCAACGACGAGGGTTGCGTATAGCGAAGGCTGGGTTTTGTGGAGGAATACAATCCCTGCAAGTCCTGCGAGCACAGATGAGAGCACCCAGTTGATCCCAGCAATAAACTGAGGCGAATATCCGAGGAGCGCAGCTCCTTTTTCGTTCTCGTCGGCTGCTCGTGTAGCGATTCCAAATCGTGTGTACCGGTAGAGGATAAATACGAATGCTCCCATGACCACGGCGCAGCCGAGCATCCAGAAGTTGGCGCGAGGAATTGTCCCTCCAAGCCCAAGGAAGTTTACTACTGGCTCCGAATCAGGTCGGAATTTCCAGAATCCTGAACTACTTCTGTTCTGTCCACCAAAGTTCACGGCTATAACCGAGTCCAAATACAGCAGAACACCAACCGAGCCAATGACCTTTCCAAGTATTGGAGCATTACGCAGCGGACGGAAAACCAAGAAATGCATCATCAACCCAAGCAGAACTGATACTGCAAGGGACAAAAGAAGAGTTGGGATTAGTGGTGGTTTCCCTATGTACATTTCGAAATCGAACACATGAATACGTGTCGGTATGTTATTGATACGCAGTGTTCTTAGAAATCCCCACTCCGGGATGATATCGAACCAAGGGAGGTAGAGATCTCCAGACGTTCGCAGTTCATTGAAGACATAAGCGGCGTATCCGGCGACAGCACCATGTCCGAGGTTTATAACCCCCGAACCACGGAACGCAACAACAAGCCCAGTTCCCAGCATCGCATAGAGTGACCAAGCGCCTACTCCTCCGATTAGAGCTATGAGAAATTGGTTCATGCTGTGCGAGCCCCCTCACGTATCACGCAACCATGCATTTATAGACGAAAAAGTCTAATGTTTGCAACTCTAAATATAACAAGTCTTTCAGAAAGACAAGTACATAAGGCAGGATTCTTCTCTAATTCGTCGCAGATTGTGAGGTATTAGAGGAGTTCTATTGGAGGAAAGGCCCAATAGAAGATCTAGAAAACGAGTAACGGCGG
>PBIQ01000006.1 GCA_002720485.1 Acidimicrobiaceae bacterium | reverse complement strand
TGAAATCGGGAAAGCGGGTATTGAACTCTTCTATGAAAATGCTTTGCGAGGTACTCCAGGAAGAAAGACAGTCATCGTAGATAAGTTCAATAACATTCTTGAAGTCGTCGAAGAGATCCCAGCAAGGGCAGGTAGTGATGTTCAGCTAACAATTGATGTAGATCTGCAAGCTATGGCAGAAAAATATCTTAAGGAGGGGTTAGATATAGCCCGCCAGCAGCCTACAAAATTTGAAGAAGAAGGAGTGGTCATCTACAAAGCGCCTGCAGGAGCAATGGTTGTGATGAATCCGCAAGATGGCTCGGTGCTCGCTATGGCGTCATACCCTACTTACGACCCTGAATTATTCGTTTCAGGTATCAGTCAGGATGAATTTGATGACCTTATTGATCCCGGGAATAGCCTTCCACTTCTTAACAGAGTTATTCAGGGAACATATCCTCCTGGGTCAACTTTCAAACCATTTACTGCCTATGCGGCTTTGGATACAGGATTGATAGGGTCTAGGGGAATACTGGGTGTGAATTCAATGTACTTGGATGAAGGTGTGTTCACCATTCCTTCTTGTGAGGGTGGAACATGTGAATTTCAAAACGCAGGTGCTGCTGCATATGGTGAAGTGGATCTTCGATTAGCGCTTACCTATTCGTCTGATACCTACTTTTATAACCTTGCAACTCATTTTGATATTCTCCCAGGCTTCGATTTAGAGTCGCCACAAGTAGCTGCCAGATATTTTGGTTTTGGTGTCCCAAGTGGAATTACATTAGCAAACGAGAATGGTGGGAGGATCCCTACGCCAGATTCACGCCGGGAAGCTTACAGGCAGAATCCGGAGGCATTTCTAACCGATAAATGGCTAACCGGTGACACGTTAAATACATCAATAGGGCAGGGGGATGTGCTGGCTACACCATTACAGATAGCGAACGCGTATGCAGCACTTATCAATGGAGGAACTTTGTATGCTCCGAATATTGGGCTACAGACCATAAATCCTATTACTGGGCAAATAGAAGTCGAGTTCCAACCTCGGATAACTCGAGAGCTTTACCTCCCAGACGCCTTCACTCAACCGATAAGAGATGGGCTTGCGGGAGTTACCACATGGCGAAGAACGGATAATGGACTAGAGGGGACTGCCTATTCTGCATTTCTGAATTTCCCACATGAAGATTGGCCAGTATCTGGAAAAACTGGGACATCTGAAAAGCAGAGCTTAGAAGCTCTGATTGCAGACTACGCATTATTTGTAGGTTGGGGCCCTAATCCTGAACCTGAATACGTTGCTGTCGTCATTCTAGAAGAAGCTGGATTCGGTGGAGCAGTAGCAGCCCCAGTTATAAGACGGTATTTTGAACAGATCGCATACGGGATTGTTCCTCGTTTCTTAAGCGTCGCAGAAGCAGACGAAGCAGCGCGCCAACTAGCGCAAGAGCTGGAACAATCATCTGCGGATATTGAAGCAGCCCAAGAGGCTAGTACTATCGGCTCTGGAGATTAGTCATGAGTGATTTGAGTTGGCCCAGAAAGAGATCATCGTTAAATCCAACGGGAAGTCCGATCTCCCCTTGGCTTCACATTGATCTCGCTTTAATTGTCAGTTGTCTTCTCCTTGGAGTCACGGGAGTTCTGATGGTCTACAGCGCAACTAGAGGCAGTGATCCAACAATGTATGACAAGAGTTTCTTATCTCGCCATACCTTGTTTGTCGTGGTAGGGACTTTGCTGATGCTTGTAACGTCATCCATCCCTTATCGGCGCCTTAGGGAATTCGTTCCAATAGCGTTTTGGGGGTCGACTCTGCTGCTTCTTCTCGTTTTAACTCCGCTGGGGGTTGAGCGTAACGGGACAAGAGCTTGGTTCGAATTTGGTCAATTCCAGTTGCAGCCTTCAGAATTTTGTAAAGTTGCGTTTATATTTGCTTTAGCAAGCTACCTCGAACGTTTTGACGGTTATTTAACTCAGAGGGCTATTCTCAATGCGCTTTTCCTCGCTGTGATTCCCCTTGGGTTGATTCTCTTGGAAACAGATGTCGGATCTGCGCTTGTATTCGTTGCCATTACTATGGGGATGCTTTTAGTTGGTGGGGCTCAAACGCGCCACATTGTCCTAATGACGTTTGCAGGTGTTGCAGGTATCGCAGTTATTTGGACTACTGGGCTCCTTCAGGATTATCAAAGGGACCGATTGACTTCATTTATTGATCCAGCCTCCAGCCAAACAGAGGCAGCGTATCAACAGACCCAAGCCCAAATAGCGATTGGGTCCGGGGGGCTTCGAGGGCAGGGTTATGGTGAAGGACAGCAGACGCGTGGCGAGTTTGTTCCCGAACAGCATACTGATTTTCTCTTTTCAGTGGTAGGGGAAGAGCTTGGCTTTATTGGATCTGTAGTGATTCTAGGCTTATTCGGAATCGTCATTTGGCGATGTTGGCGGACAGCAAAGAAATCTGCAGACCTTCTTGGGACATTGCTCTGCGTGGGAGTTTTAACAATGATAGTTTTCCAAATGTTCCAATCAGTTGGGATGACATTAGGCATCATGCCTATAACCGGTATTCCGTTACCTTTTGTTTCATACGGGGGTTCGTCAAGTTTGACGAATTTTGTCGCAGTTGGTCTCGTGCTAAATGTGCGTATGCGAAGGTACGAAGTTGTCAGGTGAAGTATCGAGTATCCTTCAGAGGGTTGAGATTTAACGAATGGATTATCCAAGATGGCCTCTATTTGGCATGACATAGAACCTTTACTACTTAATGTTGAGAAGCCTGCTCGCTATATCGGGCTAGAACGAGGAATTGTTCGGCCACCACACAACCCTAAGAATGTGGCATGGTTGTTGACATATCCCGATGCATATGAAGTCGGATTTCCAAATCAAGGATTGCAAATCCTCTATGAGATAATCAATGAACTTTTAGTAGGTGAAGCAGAGCGAGCTTACGCGCCATGGGTTGACCTTGAGGAAGAAATGAGAGCGAAAAATATTCCTCTCTTCAGCGTCGATACCCATCGACCAGCAGATGAGTTCGACGTACTGGCTTTTAATCTATCTTCCGAACTTGTATATACGAATGTCCTTAATTGTATCGACCTATCAGGTATCCCTTTGCGCTCAGCAGACCGAGGAGCGGATGACCCCTTGGTCGGAGCGGGCGGTCATTGCACGTACAACCCCGAGCCTCTAGCTGATTTTATTGATTTCTTTGTCCTCGGCGACGGAGAAGAAGTTGTTTCAGAATTAACCTATGCCATCCATCAATGGAAAAATAGTGAGGAGGGAAATCTCGACAGGGAGAGGATTCTTAGGAACCTTTCTCAGATTGAAGGGGTATATGTGCCCCTTTTGTATAACCCTGTAGAAAACGAGAACGGGTTTCAGATGTTGGAACCTTTATTCGATGACACTCCAGCGCTTATAGAAAAGCGAACTATCACCAGTTTGGAAGATTGGCCATATCCCAAAAATCAACTTGTACCAATCACTGAAGTAGTTCATGATCGGCTTAACGTTGAAGTCTTTAGAGGATGCACGAGAGGATGTAGATTCTGCCAAGCTGGAATGATAACCCGCCCTGTTCGAGAAAGATCGCTCGATCAAGTCCGAACTATGGTCACTACAGGGCTGCGAAAGACTGGGTACGACCAGGTAGCATTAACCTCATTATCAACTGCAGATTATAGCCATATCGAAAAAGCTGTAGCGGCAGTCGGGGATAACCCCTTGTCATGCGGGCAGACGGGAGTATCCTTGCCCTCTCTTCGTGTCGACGCTTTCACAGTGGATATAGCAGCGACTATACAAGGAGGAAAACGGTCAGGTTTAACCTTCGCCCCTGAAGCAGGAACATGGCGAATGCGGCAGGTTATTAACAAGCTCATCACTGAAGAGGATCTGTATGGTGCTGTAGAATCAGCCTTCTCACAGGGATGGCGAAGAGTGAAACTTTACTTTCTCATTGGGTTACCTACCGAAACTGACGAAGACACCCTCGGTATTGCAGATTTGGCTAGAAACTGTGTACAAATTGGCAAAAAATACAATAAACAAGCTTCGGTTACTGTTAGCGTGGGTGGTTTCGTGCCGAAACCTTTTACGCCCTTTCAGTGGTTTGGGCAAAATACAAGCGAAGAACTCCAACGAAAGATAAATCTATTGAAAGATGCTACGAGTCGTATCCGCGGGGTTCAACTCAAATGGCATGACCCCAAAGCAACACTAATAGAAGGAGTTCTCAGTAGAGGAGATCGAGCTCTCTCAGCACTTGTCGAGGAAGTGTGGAAGTCTGGCGGAACATTTCAAGAGTGGAGTGAGCACTTCGACCTCGATCGATGGCTACTGTCAATGGAGAAGCTTGGCCTATCTGTCGAGAAGTATGTTTATCGGCACCGGGAGAAATCAGAGCCGTTACCTTGGGATCATCTTGACGCTGGCCTTTATAAGGATTTTCTTTGGCAGGAGTGGCGAGATGCTCTTGAGGAAGTTGGGCTTGAAGATTGTCGATGGACTCCATGCTATGACTGCGGAGCATGTACCGGATATGGACTTGACCATGTAGTTGCCTCTACTTCACCTCCTGTTGGCGGAAGCCAAGGTACTTGGCAAGATCTAACAAAAGGATCTGAAGCCCCCCAACTTTTGACCATACGAAAGAAAAGCGAAAAAGTTTAAGGACATGATCCACCTTCGACTTAAGTCAAGCAAGACCGGAAAAATACGATTCGCTAGTCACCGTGATATCGCTAAAGTTTGGGAAAGGACTTTACGGGTCTCGAGCATTCCGCTTGTGTACAGCCAAGGGTTCTCTCCAAGGCCAAAAATTGCATACGGGCTAGCACTTCCTACCGGAGCTGAATCGGACTGTGAGTATATTGACATCCAAATAGACAACTCAAAAGAAACACCGTTGCAGGTTGAAGAGATATGCGGCCTATTAAATTCGAATTTACCGCCGGGTATTGAGATCAATGGTGCTTCTGTGATGGAAGGAAAATTCCCATCGCTTCAACAAACAGTTACTTCTTGTCTCTGGGACATCACCGTTAACGAAGATGACACCACGGTTGACTCATGGCTAGATAGAATAGAGTCCGAAAATGAAATAGTTTTACGACGGGAACGAAAAGGGAAAGAAGTCATTGACGACATCAAACCCTTAGTATATTTAGTTCGTAGAAAAAATAAGAAGATCGACGGGAGGATAACAGTGCAAGCAGAACTAGGGACACAACCTAGGTCCTTGCGGCCGAGCGAATTACTCCGCTCCTTGGAACCTCACCTGAGTGAATACAAGCTTTATAGAAGAAAACAAATAGTCGAAGAGGGAGGTCAGCGACTCGACCCACTAGAAGTTGCTGGTGCCACCCAAATGCGTTCTCTGGTAGGCGCATTATGAGAAGGGAAATAGCCCATGTCCGAACAAGCCGACGCCCGAAAGAATGGGGCAAGCGCGCATGTTGATAACAGTAGAGAAAACTCTGATGAAGGAAAAAATACCGAAAAGAGAAAACCAAAAATAGGGGATACTAGGCCAGCGCCTGTGGCGAATGAGGCTGAGAAAAATTCCTCTCCTACTGCAACAAAGAATACGAATCGAAAAAGAAGGAAGCGTAGGAAAGCTCGATCAGCTGCTGATCAGGGTCGCACTTCGCAAGATAATGGCCGAATAGAACTTGATGAAGCTAACCTGAGGAAACGGCGCGGTCAGGAACGAAAAGGGAAAGCAGTTGGACGCTACACCATGGCCGTACATGTTGAAGACGGTTTAACCCAAATAGCTACACTGGAAGGTCGCTCGCTACTCGAGTTTTTTGTATCGCAACCAGCAAATGACGTAAGCGAAATCCATGGAAATGTATATTTGGGCAAAGTCGAGAATGTCCTCCCTGGTATGGAAGCAGCGTTCGTCGACATCGGCACACCCAAAAACGCAGTGCTATACCAGAGCGACCTAGTCACACAACATGCAGAAGATAAGAAGAAGCCACCTCGAATTGAAGATGTCCTGAAAAACAAGCAGGTAGTTATCTGTCAAGTTACGAAAAACCCCATAGCTCATAAGGGGGCTCGACTCACTCAAGAAGATTCCCTAGCTGGGCGTTTTGTTGTGCTTGTCCCAAATAGTTCAACATTCGGTATTTCAAAGAGACTTCACGAGAAGGAAAGGAAACGGCTACGTCAGATACTTGAAAAAGCGAAGCCTGCCGAACATGGAGTGATTGTCCGAACAGCTGCAGAAAACATTACGAAGCAAGAAATTCAACTTGATGTAGATCGACTTGTAGCTCAATGGAAAGAAATTGAGACTCTAGCCAGCAAAGCATCTGCGCCTACGCTGCTGCATAGAGAGCCAGAAATGCCTTTCCGAGTAATCAGAGAAGAGTTCAACAAGCAATACAGATCTGTTGTCGTGGATGATAAGGAACTCTACCGAGAAGCGAGTGATTACTTGGCAACCGTGGCACCTGCATTAGCTGATCGTATAGAGCTCCATGATCAAACTGAAGAAGATCTTCCACTTTTTGAGAAACTGTACGTCAACGAACAGCTAACTAAGGCACTGGATTCAAAAGTCTGGCTGCCTTCTGGAGGGTCATTAATTATAGAGCACACTGAAGCGCTAACTGTGATTGACGTAAACACAGGTAAGAATGTTGGTTCATCAAATCTTGAAGAAACAGTTTACAAAAATAACTTAGAAGCGGCGAAAGAAGTGGCGCGGCAATTACGTTTAAGGGATATCGGGGGAATCATCGTAATTGATTTTGTGGATATGGAAATTCAAAAAAATCGTGAAGAAGTCCTTCGAGTATTTCGAGAAGCGTTATCTCGGGACAAAACTCGTACTCAAGTACTAGGAATTTCAGAATTAGGGCTTGTGGAGATGACCCGTAAACGAATCGGGGAGGGCCTGTTGCAGTCCTATCAGAAGGCCCAGAGTTAAGGTCATCTTTCTTGCTATCTCCAGTGCCAAGTGTCGGTATTTGGTAGAGAAAGTACTAGGCTGGTGACTTATGTATGCCGTAATTAAGACCGGTGGTAAACAATACCGCGTTGAAAAAGATCAAGTTATTAAAGTGGAGTTATTGGGCGATATTGGAGCTTCTATAGACCTTTCTCCTGTCATGATTGTTGATGGACAAACAGTATTGGCCACACCATCAGAATTGGCGGGAAGCAAAGTAACTGCAGAGATCGTTGGCGAAGGTCGCGGGGAAAAGATCAATGGATTTACTTATAAAAATAAGAGTAACCAGAGGCGCCGATGGGGTCACAGGCAAAACTATAATGAAATTAAGATCACTTCAATAACAAAGGACTAGCAAGATGTCAAAGACTAAAGGCGGCGGGTCTACCCGTAACGGGAGAGATTCAAATGCACAGCGCTTAGGTGTTAAGGCCTACGACGGAACTTTAGTTTCTGCTGGATCCATTCTGGTGCGTCAGAGAGGTACAAAATTTCATCCTGGAAGTAATGTTGGGCGCGGAGGTGATGACACACTTTTCGCTACTGCTAGCGGCAGAGTTAAATTTGGGTCAAGGCGCGGAAGGAAACTCGTCGACGTCATTCCCGAGTAGTTTAAAATCTAACTTTTTTAAACGGGCATCTATCTTCATCTGTTTCCATCTAAGGTACTACTGTGTCAAATTTTGTTGACGAATGCGGTCTCAACGTAAGAGGAGGAGACGGAGGCGCTGGATGTGTTGCTTTCAGAAGAGAAGCGCACGTCAATCGGGGAGGTCCCGACGGTGGTGATGGAGGAGATGGCGGTAACATCTGGCTCATCGCTGACCATAACACTGCTTCATTGCTTTCATTCAGAGACTACCCTCATCGTCGGGCAGACAATGGACGGCATGGAGAGGGTAAACGTCGGCATGGGGCGAAAGGGAATTCATTAGAAGTGCCTGTCCCGGTAGGCACTATCGTTAGAGGGCAAGAAGGGCAGATACTGGCTGATCTCTCATCTTCTGGGACCAAGTGGCTTGCAGCGAGAGGTGGAGAAGGAGGAAAGGGGAATGCAAGATTTTTAGCCAATAATCGACGTGCTCCTAGTTTTGCTGAACAAGGCGAGTCAGGAGAAGAGCAGTGGCTTAAACTAGAGCTGAAACTGTTAGCCGATGTTGCACTCGTAGGTTTCCCTAACGTAGGTAAAAGCACGTTAATATCTCGTATTTCTGCAGCGAGTCCGAAAATCGCTGATTACCCATTTACGACGCTAGTTCCCAATCTAGGGGTGGTGAAAGTTGGCGAAGATTTTGAAATGGTAGTCGCAGATATACCTGGGCTTATTGAAGGCGCCTCAGTAGGTAAGGGTCTAGGACATCAATTCCTTAGGCATGTTGAACGAGCTAGAGTACTGGTGGTACTTCTCGACCTCGCACCGTACGACGGGACTACACCAAACGAACAGCTTGACACGCTCTTGAAGGAGCTCGGCACATACAAGCCAGAACTTCTCGATAGGCCACGCTTACTTCTGGCATCAAAATATGACGTTGGCGTTTCGGAGGTTCCAGATTCCTGCATTCCTATCTCATCTGTAACTGGATATGGACTAGAGAATGCTATTGCTGAAATGCAGCGTCTCGTTAGCCACGAACGAACTCAAACTATCGAAGTTAGAAGCGATGAAGTTATTCATCGACCTCTACCCAAAGGAATACGTGTTGAAAGAAGCGGAGACAACAAATATGAAGTCCTTGGAAGAAGCGCTGAACGTGCGGTGGCGTTGAACGACCTAACCAACATAGAAGCTCTTCAATATGTTCAGCATTCACTTGAGAGGTTAGGAGTAAATAAAGCGCTTCGACGCGCTGGAGTTAAAGAAGGCGACATAGTAACGATCGGCGATTTAGAGTTCGAGTTTCATGAAGATGGAAATTTTGACTTCTGATTACTCGAGGTAAATCCAAGAATTTCTAGCGCGATGCTGCGACAATAGAAAAGTGACAGTTGTCGTAAAAATAGGAACTTCGTCGTTAACGAAAACAGACGGATCAATTAAACGAGAAGCAATCGCAAAGCTATGCGATGAAGTTGCTGAAGTTCGAGAAGCATACAGAGACATTATTTTAGTGAGTAGCGGGGCTATTGGAGTTGGGTTACCAGCTTTAGGCCATCACACCGAACGGCCTGACGATTCCCGTATTCTTCAAGCTGCTTCTGCTATTGGACAGCCTAAACTCATGGCAATATATGGGGAGGAACTAGGGCGACATAATTTAGAATGCGGCCAGCTTCTTCTCGCCCCCGATGATTTTTTTGTCAGGTCCCGCTATCTTCATGCTAGGTCCACGCTTCAATCTTTATTAGAGGCTGGAATCGTCCCGATAGTTAATGAGAACGATGCTGTCGCAGATGATGCTATAAGATGGGGGGACAATGACCGCATAGCTGCTCTGCTGGCTCATCTTGTAAATGCCGAAAAGCTCATTATCCTCACTGACACAGAAGGTATTTATTCTGCAGATCCGCATATAGATGAGGACGCAATCCTCATCCCTGAGATCAACTCTACGACCGAATTGACAGCTGTATTGGGGAAGTCAGAAGGAGCTCAGGGAAGCGGGGGAATGAGTTCAAAATTAGCTGCTGCTCGTATGGCGGCGTGGTCAGGTGTTACAACAACTATCGCCTCAGCAGAACGTGAGAGAGTTGTTATTGATGCTCTAAGTGAGCAGCCAAATACAGGCACCATTGTTCGGCCAAACCCACAGAAGCTATCAGCAAAGAAGCTTTGGATAGCATTTGCTCTAGAGCCGAACGGCACACTTCAAATTGATCAAGGCGCCGAAGAGGCTCTTGTAAACAAAGGAGGGTCCTTATTGGCTGTCGGGGTCCTGCGTATCTCCGGAGAATGGTCGAGTGGTGAAGCAGTTTCAGTTATGAATACTGAAGGAAACCACATAGCCCGTGGTCTTTGCTCAATTGGTTCCGGTGATCTTGCACCCCTGCTAGGTATACCCACCAGAGATCAATCACAAGGATCTCCAGAGGAAGTTATTCATCGAGACGATCTGGTTTTGATAGCTTCCCCGACTAGTTAAAGTTTCCGGCGAAATTTGGTAACACGTAATACCTCTCTTGCTGTTTCAGATCCTGATAGATACGACAAGTAGACATAAAGTATGCCGGTTATCGCAAGAAGAGACGGTCCAAGTATCAAGTTGTGGATGTCATTAAGAGTCCAAGCAAGAACTGCACCGACGGAACCAGCGACTAGTAGAGGTATGAAGAGTTTCACGAGTGGACTTTGCAACTTGAACGAAGAGGGTAGGAGACTAGCCATCCGTTTCTTGAGCCGAGAATACTCTACCCAAGACCCACAGGCGCTACCTAGAGCAAGGCCTACAGCCCCCAATGCTTGGGGCCCCAAGTCATCTGAGCGGATAGACTCCGGCAGTGGTGAAAATGCTGGTAGATTGCCTATCTTGATAACCTCATTGACATCGATTGCGAAACGGTCGAACTGGAACATTAAAATCACACCTATCGCTCCTGAAACCAAGACTCTAACAGCAGCGAATTTTGCTGGCCCCTTAGTATCTCCAGCTGCATAACAAGCATTTTGGTAAAGTCGGCTGATGCTAGAAGTAAAGAGCCCAAAACTGTAGGCGCATAAAATAAGCCAAACAAACAAGGTATCTTCTTCAGTGAAATTGCCTCGCTCAAAGAGAGCTCCGATCAGCGGCTTTCCTATTGAGAAAAATGCCACTGCCGAAAATGCTACGTAGAATGTGATTCTCTCTTGACTTACTGCAATACGATTTATCACTTTGGAAGTATTTTCTTGGTCTCGAGAAAGCTCAGGAAGGTCAGCCGAAACAATAGACATAGCGAAAATACCTATAGGTAAAAGGTAGATAATCTGGGCTATTGACAGCCCTGCAAATGCTCCAGCTGCTAAGAAACCGGCAAGGAACAGATCGAAAAATGCTGATAGTTGAATAACTCCCCGGCCTAAAAGGGCTGGAGTGAATCTCCCAAAAATATCTTGAACAGGCTTGAGTCGAATACGGAAACTTGCACGAATGGACGGAGCGACCTTAAAGACAGCTGGAAGCTGGATAGCGAACTGGAGAAAGCCGCCGAGTAGCACGCCCCACGCTGCCGCCTTAGCTATTTCTGTATCGTCCCAATTATTGACCCAAGCAAAAACAGCGAGAAAAATTTGAGCTGCGTTCCATGCAATTGGTGCTGCAAAGGATAGAAAGAATTTCCGATGGGAATTGAGCACTCCAAGGCACCAAGCGGATAAAACAATAAAACCCAAACCAGCCCACATAACACGAACCAGATCAACAGTTAGCTCAAATGTTGCGTCCGGTAGAACCGGCAAAAGAAGCTTCGTGATCGGCCGTGCGGCAATTATTCCGATGAAAACTACAACACCTGTTAACAACGCAAGCACTGAAAGGACGACTCCAGCAACCACCCCTGCGTCATGTTCTCCTTGGCTATCTTCATCGACTAATTGGCTATAAACAGGGACGAATGATGCAGATAAAGTCCCTTCTCCCAAGATATTCTGGAGCAGTCCAGGAATCTGCAGTGCTGCTTTAAAGGCATCAGCAGCTATACGTGTCCCGAGGAGACCGGCAAGGACAAGCTCGCGAATCAGGCCGGATAGCCGCGATAGGGTTACTCCAGCACCAACAAGCAAGGCAGCCCTACCACTTACCTGAGCATCACCGGCATCTGATTTATTTACATTCACATGTCTAAGCGTACCCGTTATGGGTCTTTCTATGGATAACCTAACATATAGTCAATATTGACTACAGTTCGTATCAGCCCCTTTACCCCCTCTTCTCTCAAAATTATGACCTATAGATTCAATGATGTCCCAGAAGTCCGATCCAATTTAAAGAAAGTTTCCTACCTCGCTGACGAAGGTATCGCTGGTGTCGTCTATCTAAGTGATCGTCTACAGAAACCCGTCCTAGTTGAAGGTCCCGCTGGAACCGGAAAAACACAATTAGCGAAGAGCGTAGCTGAAATGAGTGGCGCCCGACTTATACGACTGCAATGCTACGAAGGATTGGACGAATCAAAGGCATTGTATGAATGGAACTACAAGAAACAATTACTCAGGATTCAAGCAGAACGGAACCTAACTGGAGATGGATCGTGGGAAGAAATAGAAGATGATATTTTCTCTGATGAATTCTTGTTAACTCGCCCTCTTCTAGAGGCGATTCAAAGTGAAGACCCAGTTGTTCTGCTAATTGATGAAGTAGACCGAGTAGAGATAGAGACAGAAGCCCTATTGCTTGAAATCCTTTCTGATTATCAAGTTTCTATACCAGAATTAGGTACTGTAACTGCTCGGCAGATCCCCTTAGTGTTTCTAACTTCAAATAACACTCGAGAGCTTTCCGAAGCATTAAAACGGAGATGTCTATTCCTGCATATCGATTACCCAGATCTTGAACGCGAAAGAGAAATAATTCTAACTAAAGTACCTGATATCAATGAGGCGCTTTCTGACCAGATTGCGCGAGTAGTAAGATCTGTCCGCCAATTAGATCTAAAGAAAGCCCCTTCAGTTTCAGAGACATTGGATTGGGCGAGAACCCTCGTGCACCTCGGAGTGGACCATATTGACGCGAAAACTGCTACAGATACTGTCAATATTCTCTTAAAATACCGATCAGACATTGAAAAAACGGTCAAAGAATTTGCTACCGATGAATCTTTAAACATTGACCAAAGTAGCGATGGATAAGTTGGACTTAACTCCAACGGCGTCGCCGTTACTGGAATTACTTAATGGGTTTATAGTCGAGCTACGACAGGCAGGACTTCCGGTTAGCCTAACGGAGAACTTGGATGCAGTAGCAGCCGTTAAGCATATACCTATAGAAGATCGAGAAGCATTCAAGTATGCATTAGCGGCGACATTGGTCAAAAACCATGCACACTGGAGGGCATTTGAAACAGTCTTCGAAGTGTATTTCTCCCTTCGGGGAGAAGAGTACACCTTGTCGGGTGAAGATCTAGAAGATGCCGCTTCAGAAGATTCCGTAGCCTCGGATAATGAACAACAGCTCGGACAAATGCCAGGCCAGGGTGGGGGACAAGAAGGGCTAACTCAAGAACAGCTCGCTGAGATGCTGTATAGATCTCTTATGAACTCTGATCAGAACCTGATGCGTGCAGTCTCACGAGTGGCTGTTCAGCGTTTTGCAGGTATGGAACCGGGAAGGCCAGTTGGCGGCACATATTATCTGTATCGAACTCTGCGTAATTTAGATCTTGAAGGGGTTCTTGAACGTATGCTCAAAGAGGCTGAATTGGAAAATGCTGAACTTGATTCCCTCAACCGACGCTTACTCAAAGACGAGTATGAACACAGAATTGAAGAGCTGAAAAAGCAAATCGAAGCAGAAATCAGAAGACGTCTTGTAGCGGACCGTGGCGTAGAGGCGATGGCTAAAACATTGAGAAAGCCTTTGCCCGAGGACGTTGATTTTATGCACGCAAGCAGGGAAGAAATGGTTGCTTTAAAGCGTGCTATTTGGCCATTGACGAGGAAATTAGCGGCTCGTTTAGCGAGGAAAAGGCGACATGGAAGAAAAGGGCCTCTCGACTTTCGAAACACTGTTCGACATTCGCTCTCGTATGGGGGCGTTCCTGCAGAACCGAAATTCAAATTTCCTAAACCAGCTAAACCGGAAATAATGGTGATTGCTGACATTTCAGGTTCGGTCGCGGCATTTGCACGCTTTACTTTACATCTTGTTTACGCCCTTAACAGCCAGTTCTCTAAGGTGCGGTCATTTGTGTTTATCGATGGAATCGATGAAGTGACACAATACTTTGAAGGAGTGGACGATATTACTGCTGCTATCCATCGTGTCAACACCGAAGCGGACGTGATCTGGGTTGATGGGCACTCTGACTATGGACATGCTTTCGAGGTCTTTAACGAGAGATACGGTAAAGACGTAGGTCCCAAAACAACAGTAATGATTCTTGGAGATGCTAGGAACAATTACCACGCTTCGCAGTCATGGGTCATAAAAGAAATTGAATCGAAAGCAAGAAAAGTCTTTTGGTTGAATCCCGAACCACGAAGCTATTGGGATACAGGTGATTCGATAGTAAGTGAACATAGCGCCTATTGTGAAGGGACGTTTGAAGTTCGGAACCTTCGACAGTTGGAATCTTTCGTCGAGAATTTAGTTTAGGGTATAGTTCTGACGTAACTGCTCTGCTGCTAAAAACGCTAACTCTAAACTCTGCGATGCGTTTAATCGTGGGTCACACATTGTTTCGTATCTCTGGTGGAGGACGTCATCCGACAATTCATCTGCACCGCCTAAGCATTCAGTTACGTTTCCGCCAGTTAACTCGACATGAATACCACCCGCCCAAGTTCCTAGCGACTGGTGTACAGAGAAAAATTGGCTTAGCTCGGCAAGGACATCATCGAGATGCCTTGTTTTATGGCCGCTAGAACTGGTGAAAGTATTTCCATGCATGGGATCGCAAGCCCAGACGACAGGGTGCCCGGCAGTTGAAACAGCATCAACAATAGGGGGTAGCCGATCTTCTACATTTCCTGCACCAAATCGAGAAATCAAGGTTAATCGGCCAGGAATGGACTTAGGATTGAGTACTTCGCAAATCTTTAAAACATCTTCAGGCGTCGCAGAAGGGCCTATTTTACACCCGAGTGGATTCTCAACCCCTCGAAGGAACTCGAGATGGGCGCCCTCTACTTGCCTGGTCCGTTCGCCAATCCAGAGCATATGTGCTGAACAGTCATACCATTTCCCAGAGGTGGAGTCGATGCGTGTTAAGGCTTCTTCGTAACCTAATAACAAAGCTTCATGGCTTGTATAAAAGTCCACTTCGTTCAATGCGGCGTTATTGAGTGATGTTACGCCGCATGCTTTCATGAACGCTAGGGCATTGGTTATTCCATCGGCGATCTCCCGATAGTGCTCTCCGGCAGGACTGCTAGCAACGAATTCTTGATTCCAAGAGTGAACTTGGGCGAGGTTTGCAAATCCTCCTCTAGTAAATGCTCGTAAAAGGTTTAAGGTCGAGGAGCTCTGGTGATAAGCCTGAAGAAGTCGCCTCGGGTTGGCTTCTCGTGAGCCAGCATTGAAATCTGGATCGTTGACGATGTGCCCTCTAAACGAGGGGAGCTCTAGATCATCTTGTGTTTCGGTAGGGCTCGATCTTGGTTTTGCAAACTGGCCAGCCATTCTTCCGACTTTCACGACGGGCAAGCCAGTCGAATACGTCAGCGCAACCGCCATCTGTAAAACAACCTTTAGATTGTCTCGGATAGCATCTGCTGATAGAGCATCAAACGATTCAGCGCAGTCTCCAGCTTGCAGGAGAAGGGCTCTGCCGTTGCAAACCTCTGCTAATTGTTCTCTAAGTGTTCGAGCTTCACCTGCGAACACTAGCGGTGGCAACTCTGATATTTCCTTAAGGACAGCGGATACCTGCTCTTCGTCAGGCCAGTCAGGCTGCTGTTCAGCAGGGTATCGACGCCAAGACTCCGGAGACCATTCTTTTAGCACACTAATATCCTCTCGTCTTCTAGGGGAGAAGGCAAGCTATTTTCCAAGGGCTGTAAAGATTGCCCTTAATTAAGCTGCGTCAATATCGACTTGATTAGGGGCATTTTCACGAACCATATTTACTGCACGCTTTACAAGACGACGGGCAGCTTCAGCTGTAACCCCTAATTCTTCGCCTACTTCTCGGTAGCTTCGCTTGCGTCCATCTTGAAGACCAAATCGTTGTTCGACAGCGTAACGTGCTCGATCATCAAGAACATTTAAGAGGTCGATTACCATAACTTCACGGGCTTGCTCCATTACTGATTGTTCTGGACCAGGGTTGGAATCAGGTAGTAAGTCAACCAGTTCATTGCTGTCATCATCGCCGATAGTTCGGTCGAGTGAAGTGGGCGTAGTTAGTCGATGAAGTCTGGCGTGTTCCTCATCTAATTCATCTCCATCGCCAGATACCTGTCGAAGTGCAGCTCGCAAACTAGCTGAGCGGTCACCGGGCAGCCTAACTAAGCTGGCTTTTTGATCCAAGGCTCGGCCTATAGCTTGGCGAATCCAGAATGTAGCGTATGTGGAGAATTTGAAACCTTTACGCCAGTCAAATTTGTCGACGGCGTGTTCTAACCCGAGGTTTCCTTCTTGAATGAGATCTAGGAGTTCCATGCCAGCTGGTAGGGGATAGCGTCTTGCCACACTAACAACTAGACGAAGGTTTGCTCGGATAAATCGGTCCTTTGCTTCTGCGGCTTTTCGGTCGGCACGCTTAAGTTCGATGCCTTTTTCGCCAGCTGCTAAGCGTTCTCGAGCCTCGACACCCTTTTCTATTAGCTGAGAGAGTTCGCGTTCTTCTGCAGCTGTAAGCAAGGGGACAAGTCCTATTTCGTTTAGATATTGACCTACTGAATCACTCATGTTTTCTCACATTCGATGGGGGTTTGGCTTTTTCACTAGTTCTTAGGGAATCAAAACAAAGCAGATTCGTATAAAACGAGGTGCCACTTTGATCTCTGTGCCACAACGCATGGACCGGGGGGATCTGTGCTCTGTGAATTATTGAGAGTTGTTTTGTTTGCCTAACAAATATCTTGAGACTATGTCGCAAGACAGGTCGACCCCAAGGGATCGACCTAGTGAAAAGCACATTAACCATAATGGAATTCTTCCTAAATGTCCAGCATTCTTCGTATTTTTTTTCCTAAATACCGTAAATACCCTAGAAATCAAGGAAATTTATGTTGCGATAAAGAGGTATTTCCTATGATATTGATCCTTGCTTTATAGTATGTCTTAGTGGATAGTAAACAAAGAATCGGCGTGTTGGGAGGCAGTTTTGACCCACCGCATTTAGGACATCTCGGCATAGCTGAATTCGTAGCCTCCAATCGTCAATTAGATAAAGTACTTTTTGTCGTTGCAAATATACAATGGCAAAAAGCAGCCGAAGAAGAAATGCTGGATTCATTTCACCGGTTGGCCATGGTGGAGCTTGCTGTAGAAGAAATTGATGGCTTCTACGCCTCGAATATTGAGATTGAACGCGGTGGTGATTCAGTAACAGTAGAAACCCTCGAAGCTCTCTGTGAGGCGGATCCTGAAGCACGGTATGAATTAATCATCGGGGCTGATAATGCAAGTACAATGTCTACATGGCGAAGATCCGACGAACTAGAACAATACGCTGAAATTATTGTGGTAGGGCGCCCAGGTTTTCACTTTTCCGATGCTGAGAAGCAGTTCAACTTCGTGACTCTTGACGGTCCAAGATTTGATGTTTCGTCAGAAGCTATAAGGTCTGCTGTAAAGTCAGGAGACCCTATAGACCACCTTGTTCCGAACTCTGTTGGGGATTACATTGACCAAAAAGGCTTGTATAGGTGAAAAGCGATTGAAGAAGCTATTTCTACAGAAGCCATGGTGGATGTGGGTATTTCCAGTACTAACTCTTTCCTTTCTCATTGCCATTCCTTTGTTTGTTTGGAACGCAACCGACGCAATACTCAAATCAACTGACGGGGATTTTGGCGACGTAGTTGTGGACCCTTCCGAAGCGGGCTATCTAACTTACGTTACCGCTACCCCTTCGCACCTAACATTTGCCGTGGATGATGACGGAAACCTCGCAATGGTCGCCGTTATTGCTCTGGGTCCTAACGATGAGGGCGGGTCGCTTCTATTGTTAAAACCTGAAACAATTCTGGGGCAAGAAAATACAATTGCTTCGATCTACGCTTCTGAAGGGCCTAACGAAACAGAGAGATCCCTCAAGGCTTATTTGAATATTGGATTCACAACTAGCAATACGATGTTTGCATCGAATTGGGACTCTTATCTCGCTCCCGTATCTCCACTTAGTGTTGATCTCAAGGTCCCATCCTATGAAATTGCTGTAAGCGAGGTTTCCGCAGTAGATGACTCTCGATGTTGCCAGTATGGGGGCGATATAGAGTTACGATCTAGCGGAGTAGGCCAATTTATCGCCGACTCTTCTGATGACGTTTCAGGGGAATTGCGCCGTATACGACAGCAATTGTTCTGGCTGGCATGGATTGAAGCACTGGCGATAGAGGACGACGCCTCACTGATTCCTGGAGAAGTAGAAAGTGGTTTCGGGCGAATGGTCTCAGGTTTATCTCAGGGCGATTTAGTCATTGTAGAATTGCCGCAAGCTCAGAATTCAGAGGAAGCACATATCGAAAAAGCTGCTGCCAGAGATGCTGTTTTGGATATGATTCCATTCCCACTTCCTAGTAGCCCTGGGTCAAGAACAACGGTTCGCTTGCTTGATGGAGTAGGAGGACTGGATTTAGCGGCGGTTTATTCTCCGAGTTTAGTGAAGGCGGGAGCCCAGATTCTCATCATGGGAAACTCGTCTGAATTCAATAGGAAAACTGAGTTGATTTATCATGATGAGAAGGACGCTGGGCTTGCTGAACGATTCCAACAGGCGCTAGGTGGGGGCGAGATATTTTTCGAGCCCCTTACGGATGCAGCGGTCGAAATAACAGTTATCATCGGCGATGAACTGAAAGATAGGAACTAGATGGGAGACTCTCATACCCTAGTCGGCTCAGATATTGAATCGGCCAAATGGATTTTGCTCGCCGGAGAAGCAATCGAAGAAAAATCTGGCCACGATACCGTGATTGTCGATGTAGGCGATGTTTTTGCGATCGCTGAGTACTTTGTTATCACAACTGGAAGAACTAATCGGCAAGTAAAAGCAATTTCAGAAGAAGTAGAAAGTGCCCTTAAAGAAGCGGGAGGTCCGTCGCCAACTCGGATCGAAGGAAACGACGACTATAAATGGGTATTGATGGATTATGGCGAATTTCTCGTTCATGTATTTGACTCAAAAGAACGAGACTATTACCAGCTTGAGAGACTGTGGAGCGACAGGCCACTTATTGACTTCCCACCCGTTCAAGCAACAGATCTTCGCTGAAATATTAAAAAGTTGGATACAGTACCTTCGCAAGGGGCTATAGCTCAGTTGGTAGAGCGCTTCCATGGCATGGAAGAGGTCAGGGGTTCAATTCCCCTTAGCTCCACGTAGCGAAGAAGAGAGCAGCAAATATGTATTGCGAAGTATGCGACAAGGAGTTGGAATCTGATGAGTTGCACTGCCCCCATTGTTTATCGAATAATCAAATGGTATTCGCTGACGAAGAGATGATTGTCACAGATATTTCTGAGTATTGAAATAACGTGGTGCAAATAAACATCGATTGGCTATATTGGCCCTATGAAGCCCGTAACCGATGAAACTTTCAATAACGATGTAATTATCCGTTCTGAAACTGTTCCAGTGATCGTGGACCTTTGGGCTCCATGGTGCGAGCCATGCAAAGCACTAGGACCAATTCTTGAAAAGTGTGTAAAAGCAACTGCGGGGAAAGTCGAATTAGTGAAGGTCAATATCGATGAGAACCCTCAGGTCGCTCAAAGCTTCCAAGTGCAAAGTATCCCCGCAGTCTTCGGAATCAAAAACGGTGAAGTCGTGGATGGCTTCGTAGGGGCAAAAGGAGAAGGAGAGGTTGCAGCATTTATTGAGGGTCTTCTTCCAAGCGAACAAGATGAAATCGTCAAACAGTTGCTGGAAGAAGAGACCTTAGAATCGCTTGAAGAGATTCTTCAGGCAATCCCAGACCATCCAGAAGCTATCACCAAACTCGCAAAAATCTATAACAGGGAAGGAAAGGGCGAAGAAGCGCTTGAATTGCTAACCAGGATTCCAGAGTCCGCAGAGACTCGACACATTGCTGCTCAAATAAGAACAGGTGAGATAAGCCAAACAGAAATATTGAATCGCCTAGACGAGTTGTTGGTAAGTGTGAAAGGCGATGACAAGGCCCGTGAAGAATTCGTAGATCTCCTTGATGTACTGGGCCCAGACAGTGATCAAGCGAAAACATACCGTCAGAAATTGTCAAGGGAAATTTACTAGATCTTCCTTCTGAAGCAGTTCAAAACTGATGTATTCTTGAACATGGTTGACTTTGCAGACGCTTACTTGATAAGAGGAGATGACCCGACCTTAGTGGGCAATGCACTAAGGTCACTTACTGATGATCTTCTCAACGGAGAGAGCCGCGAGATCGGAGTCGAAGAGGTAAACGAGGCTAATCATCGGGCTGACAATGGGGACTATTCGCTTGAAGCTCTTCTCACAGCAGCCCAAACAATCCCGTTCTTAACAGATTCCCGTGTAGTAGTAGGAAGAGATATGGGGGTGTTTTCAAAGAAAGACATGATAGGGCCTCTTCTGGAGTATTTAGAAAATCCTTTAGATACAACGAGATTGGTTCTTGTCTGGGAGAAAGGGCCGCAACAGCAGCGATTAGGGCAAATTCCGAAGCCTCTCATCGAGATGATAGAGCAATGCGGTCAGGTCATCGACACTCGAGTTGGCCGTAAAACAGGAGTATGGATCCGAGACCAAATTGCACTTAGCGGTGTATCGCTAGACAAAGCAGCCACAGATGCTCTTGTGGAGAACATTGGAGAAGACCTAGCGAACGTCCAAGCAGTTCTTAAAACGTTGAAGAGTGCTTTTGGTGAAGATAACTTAGTGACCCGTGAAGATGTAATCCCTTATTTAGGATCCGCGGGCGGGGTTCCACCTTGGGAACTGACAGATGCAATAGCCAGCGGAAATGCTACAGTAGCGTTGCAAAAACTTAAGCGGCTTCGGCAATCTGGCGGTCGCCATGAAATGCAAATTCTTGCTACTTTGCACGGCCACTTCAGCAGGATCCTTCGTCTTGCCGGTTTAGGTATCGGAAGCGCTGAAGAAGCCGCCGGTGTTTTAGGCGACAAAGGATCATCATTTCGCGCGGGGAAATCACTTCAAGAAGCGCGGAAATTAGGGAATTCTAAATCAAGGAAAGCGATATCTCTTCTATCTGATGCTGACTTGGCGTTACGGGGGAAATCAGCCCTTACAGGAGACGTTATCCTCGAAGTGCTAGTAGCAAGATTGGCTTATCTTTACCTCGCTTAGATCAGCTGTTCAAGTCGTTGAATCGCTTAACTAATCTACTTTTTTTCCTAGCTGCGGTATTCTTATGGAGTATGTTTTTACTTGCAGCTTTGTCGATTTTCTTTATGGCTAGCCTAAGTGCCTCTTCATCGCCCCCATCTGCTTGAAGAGCGTTTTTAACACGAGAGTTTATTTCAGATCGTATTGCCTTATTGCGTCCACGGCGTTTTTCGTTTTGCCGGTTACGCTTAATTTGACTTTTAATGTTTGCCATTTCCTGACCTTCGGATTGAATTGATGGAAGTTGCCCTTATAGCACCTACCATCGGTAGTTATCTCGTATGCTACCCAAGCAGCATAAAAATCAGACACCTACAGTAAAAGTAATGATGCAACAGTCAAATATACGTAACATAGCGATAATCGCTCATATCGATCATGGGAAATCTACCCTCGCTGATCGGATGCTCGAGATATGTGGAGCTGTGGATCCGCGCGAAATGAGAGAGCAGTATTTAGATTCGATGGACCTTGAACGTGAACGAGGAATAACCATCAAACTCCAGAGCGTTTCACTAAAGCATGGTGATGTGACAATAAATCTGATAGATACTCCTGGTCACGTTGATTTCGGGTATGAAGTCTCTCGTTCTCTTGCAGCATGCGAAGGTGTTATCCTTCTGGTAGATGCAGCTCAAGGGATAGAGGCGCAGACTCTCGCTAACACTTACCTAGCTTTAGAAAATGATTTAGAAATTGTGGCGGCTCTGAACAAAATTGATCTTCCAGCAGCAGAACCTGATGCATGCGCCAGTGAAATAGAGCAGGTACTTGGAATACCGGCAGGGGAGGTTCTTCGACTGAGCGCAAAGACAGGGGAAGGCGTATCTGAGCTATTGGATTCAATAGTGGATCGTGTACCTCCTCCAAACGGGGAAATTGATAGCCCACTTCAAGCACTGATTTTTGACAGCCATTATGACCAATACAGGGGAGTAGTCAGCTCAATTAGAGTAATGAACGGTGAATTGTCATCCGATAGCAAACTTTATTTCATGCAAGTAGGAAAGACGTCAGGTGTTGAAGAGATAGGAATCCGAAAGCCTGATACTGCACCGGTGGAAACGCTCTCCGCAGGGGAGGTTGGTTATCTTATCGCAGGAATTAAAGATGTAGGAGATGCACGAGCAGGAGAAACGATTACAGAGGTCCATAGGAAAGCAGCGTCGCCTCTGGAGGGATACCGTGAACCTAAACCAATGGTCTTTAGCGGACTGTACCCAATCGACGGCGATGAGTACCCTAGTTTAAGGGATGCTTTAGAGAAGCTCAGATTGAACGATTCAAGCTTTACCTACGAGCCAGAAACTTCTGGGGCGTTAGGATTCGGATTTCGATGTGGCTTTCTTGGCTTATTACATATGGAAATTGTTCGTGAGCGGTTAGAAAGAGAATTTGACCTGAGTTTAATTTCTACTGCCCCTTCGGTTGAATATCGAATTACGCTCTCCAATGGTGAAATTATTCATGTGGATAATCCAAGTGACGTCCCACAACAAAATTTGGTTGAATCGATAGAGGAGCCATATCTACGAGCTTCCATTATCACCCCAAGTACTTATACAGGATCCTTAATGGACTTATGTCAGACTCGAAGGGGGAGTATGGAGAAGATGGAGTACATATCTCCCGAACGAGTGGAGTTGGTCTACAGAATGCCGCTCGCTGAAGTAGTGATGGACTTCTTTGATCAGATGAAAAGCCGCACGCAAGGGTACGCAAGCATGGACTACGACAATGATGGCTATGCTGCGTCTGATTTAGTTAAAGTCGATATCTTGCTTCAGGGAGAATCTGTGGATGCATTTAGTTCGATTGTTCACCGCTCTAAGGCATACGAGTATGGTCAACAAATGAGTAAAAAATTGAAAGAGCTGATACCTAGGCAACAATTTGATGTTCCGATTCAAGCAGCAATATCTAGCAAAATAATAGCTAGGGAAACAGTAAAGGCATATCGAAAGGATGTTACGGCAAAGCTCTACGGTGGCGATGTGACGAGAAAAAATAAGCTGCTAAAAAAACAAAAAGAAGGTAAAAAGAAGATGAAATCGATTGGAAGAGTGGACGTTCCTCAAGAAGCCTTTATTTCTGCGCTTAAACTGGGTGATTGATCGGTAAAGCCTGAGGGATTTTGATGATAATGCAAACTAGAGATAGAGAGAGCCAGTGATGGATACAGATCTCTATCAGATTCTGGGCTTATCACGGAACGCAACTCAGGATGAAATCAAAAAGGCGTACCGGACTTTAGCTCGCAAATATCATCCTGATGCTAATCCTGGAGATGCAGAAGCAGAGAAGAGATTTAAAGAGGTAGCGCAAGCTTATGAAGTTCTAAGCGATGATCAGAAGCGTCGCCAGTATGACCAATTCGGGACTCTAGGGGGTGGGCCGCAATCAGGCTTTCAAGGTGCGGGAGGAATTTCGGATATCTTTGAAGCATTTTTTGGGGGGAGTAGCCCATTTAGCAATTCAAGCTTCCGGCAATCTGGCCCGCCAAGGGGGAGTGATGCAGAAGTTCTAGTGACCGTCACTTTAGAAGAGGTTGTTCTAGGTGGTGAAACCACATTTGAAATCGAAGTGTCAGTGCCATGTGAAACATGCGAAGCGAGTGGTTCAAGAGGTGAGAGTGCACCAGAATCGTGTTCGAGATGTGAAGGGAGAGGGATCGTCCAAGAAGTGCGACAGAGTTTGCTAGGGCAGATGATGTCCACGGTAGAGTGTCGAGCCTGCCATGGGTATGGTTCAGTGATTCTTGATCCTTGTAGAACATGCACTGGAACAGGAACTGAGAGGAAGAAAAAGGGATACACGGTTGGTATTCCAGTAGGTATAACGACCGGAGTGACTCAGAGATTATCAGGGATGGGTCATGCCGGTCCGAGAGGTGGCGGAATCGGGGATATACACGTCCGTTATCAGGTGGCGGAGCATGAGAGATTTGAGCGAGTTGGTGATGATCTTTATGAAGAGCTATGGATTCCAGTTACTCAAGCCGCTCTAGGGGCCTCCATCGAGTATTCGACAGTCGATAGTGAGGAGCATCTCCAGATACCTGCTGGAACTCGTACCGGAGAGCGGATTCGTTTTCGCGGTAAGGGTGTTCCTAAACTACAAAGAAGAGGCCGGGGGGATCTGATCGTTACTATCGTTGTTGACACTCCAGTGGATCTAACTAAGGAAGAAAGAAAGCTGCTGAGTGAATTAGCGCAGATGCGTGATGAAATGGCACCTAATAAGAAGTCCAGAAACCGTAAGCGTCGCTGAAATGCGTGACTTGGGCATTAGAGATTTAGCAAGTTTAAGCTACCCTCACGTCCTTTTAGAGAATCTAGAAACACCAGAATTGAGCGAGGAGAAGCTTCATCACTTAAAGAAAGTTCTTCGAATCAAACCTAATAGTCTCATTACTGCGACAGACGGGAAGGGGGCTTGGGGAGTATTCAATTTTTCTGGAAACTTTCTTAAAAATGTGGATGAAATCCGGTTTGAGGAGGAACGAAGACATTCTTTGACCATTGCCATTTCCCTTACTAAATCAGGCAAGCCAGATCTTGCTGTGCAGAAACTAACTGAAATCGGCATAGACAAGATTGTTTTATTCCCCGCCGAGCACTCAGTACCGTTGTGGGATCAATCAAAACAATTGAAGAACGAGCAACGATTGCAGCGCGTCACTCATTCTGCTCTCGAGCAATCTAAAGGAATTTGGTTGCCTCAGGTTACTTTCGTATCTTCTTTCGTAGATGTTGCGGCTCTTTCAGGAGTAGCAATGGCTGATGCGAGTGGAGTTCAAATTACTGAGAGTTGCACATGTCTAGCCATAGGGCCTGAAGGAGGATGGTCCCAAAGTGAATACGCATTTAATTTACCTAAAGTTTGCCTTAGCGATCAGGTGCTTCGAGCTGAAACAGCGGCGATCGTCGCTGGAGCGATGATGGAATCATTTAGGACTACAGGAAGCAGGTCGTAATCTATCGATCTTGGATGCTTGTGAATTCCCGTGTTGAATTTCCTACGTACAGCTGTCTTGGTCGTGCAATTCGTGTATTTCTCTCGAGCATTTCGTTCCAGTGTGAAAGCCAGCCAGACGTTCTAGCTATAGCAAAGAGAACTGTAAACATATTCACAGGAAAGCCCATAGCCTGATAGATAAGTCCACTATAGAAATCAACATTTGGATACAGCTTTCGGCTGATGAAATAATCGTCAGCAAGCGCAGTTTCTTCAAGTTTTAAAGCGATATCTAATTTTGGATTCTTTCCAGTTACTTCAAAGATCTGATGGGCGGTGTCCTTAATGATTTGAGCTCTTGGGTCATAGTTTTTATAGACGCGGTGGCCAAACCCCCAAAGTAAATCATCACCGTTCTTGACTGAATCAACGAAAGCATCGACATTTTCCAATGTGCCAATTTCGTCGAGCATATTAATGACAGCTTCGTTCGCTCCTCCATGTCTTGGGCCAGATAATGCTGCACTTCCAGCAGCAATCGCCGAATATGGGTCAGCGTGGGCAGAGCCAACTACACGAACGGCAGTCGTTGAGCAATTCTGCTCGTGGTCAGCATGAAGAATAAAGAGCTGCTCCAAGGCTTTTGTGAATATGGGGTCAGGTAGGTATTCGCTATCGCCGTCGCGGTATATTGCAGAAAGAAAGTTCTCTGTGTAGCTAAGATCATGCCTGGAAGACTGAATTTCCTTGCCGTTCCGAAAGTTTTCGGCTGCTGCGGCAATCGATGGAATTTTTGCGATTAGATTGATGGTGTGTTTGGCCCGAATTGCAGGATCTTCAATTTCACGGGCATCAGGGTACATAGAAGATAATGCCGCAAGAGCCGAGGTCAACATGCCCATAGGGTGGGAGTCTTTTTGGAAGGCCTGAAGCAATGCATTGTGATGGTTGGGATCTAGATCAGAGTTTTCTGCGATCGTTTCTTCCCATGAAGTCAATTCATCTTGGTTTGGAAGCTCTCCATTGAGTAGCAGGAATGCAACTTCCAGAAATGAGGAGTTGCTTGCTAAATCCTCTATTGGGTACCCTCGGTATTCAAGTTGCCCAGCTGCTCCGTCAATAAAGGTGATTGAACTATTTGTCACAGCAGTAGCGGCAAAGCCTTCGTCCTTAAACCAAAGATCTGGAAGTAATTTAGTCCATGCACTGGACTCAACTCCACCATGAACAATCGGGATCTCAACAGACTCTCCGGATCGATTATCGGTGACGGTAATTGACTCTGACAAGTGTTACTCCAAGCGTTGATCAGTACGTCATTGTATCGGAAAATCAGGCCGCTTTTACTAGCAAAGTTGACTTATTCCATCTCTTATATCCGAATTTAGAGAGGAGTATTGGCATGAAGCCGTTTTTGGAGCTTCTCTCTCTTTGTTAGGAGTGGTTGGAGTGCAGCAAAAACCTTTCTTCGGGTTTCAGCAGGCGTAATGACGATATCTACTGAACCCCGCTCAGCTGCCATATAGGGATTAAGAAGGCGGTTCTCATATTCCTCCTCAAGAATTGACCGCTCCTCCTCGTTTGCCTTTCGGTGGAGGATCTCTACAGCTCCTTTTGCTCCCATTACAGCAATTTCTGCTGACGGCCAGGAGATAGAGAGGTCGTTGCCCATGTATTTGCTATCCATGACAATGTAGGCGCCACCGTAACTTTTCCTCAGCGTGACGCATATTCTTGGAACAGTTGCTTGTGCGTATGCGAAAGCCAATTGAGCTCCATGCCGGATCATTCCGCGCCATTCGAGGTCTTTGCCGGGCTGAAAACCGGGGGTATCGACGAAAGTTATTATCGGTATGTTAAACGCATCGCAGAAGCTTACAAATCTTGCTCCTTTTTGTGATGCGGCTATATTTAAGGTCCCAGCAAGTGACTGGGGTTGATTTGCTACGACGCCGACAGGGTGACCTCCTAATGTTGCGAAGGATGTGACAAGATTAGTGGCCCACTCTTTCCGGATTTCTGTGAGTAAGCCGTCATCGAAAACTTCTTTAAGGATGTCTCGGACGTCGTAGCTTCCCGTTGCTGATTGAGGAATGATACCTTCTATCCCGTTTAAATCACGGTCCGTTGGGTCGCTCGATGAAACATGTATTGGCAGAGAGGCAGAGTTTTGTGGAATGAGCGAAAGCAGTTCATCGATTAGTTCAATTGCGGAGTCGCTATCGGAGGCAACGAAAGATGCAACTCCTGATGTTTGAGCGTGTTTACCAGAACCTCCGAGGGCTTCTTGGTCTACAGGCACGCCTGTGAACTCTTGAACCATTCTTGGTCCACTTACGTAAGTAAAAGAATCTTTGACCATTATTACGAAATCGACGAGTCCTAAAAGTAGTGCAGATCCAGCAACTGCTGCTTGATGAACGCAGATTATCGTCGGTATGACACCGGAACATCTTGTTAGTTGTTTTGCGGCTGACCCCCATCCATAAAGTGCTTCTATACCAGAATCGGGAGGGGCGCCGGTTGAATTTAGATGGATGACTAATGGAATTCGGTGGTGAAAAGCGGTTTCAGCGCCAGAAGCTAGTTTGATGCCATCATTACCACTTAGTGCAATAGGTTCAGATGGAGATCCGATGCTTACACTTATGTAATCACCAGAGTCGCGCTTATGATGAGCGACTTTTGAATTCGAAGATATCTGTGCCAGCAGTTCGACTGAAGTAGTAGTTTCTGTGCTCACAATATGATCTTAGTAGCTGAAGGTTTAGAAATTGGAAGAATAGGGAATTTAAGCCGCCATGAAAATGCCGTCTTGATGCGAACCATGGTCGCTGATTGTTTTTTTGAGTGCATCACGAACAGCTCGAGCAGTTGCAGACAAGGGTACGCGTCTATTGACGGCGAAGCCGACGACACGCCTTGTGAAGCCAGGTAGGGGGATCCGTTTCCATTCTTCGCTACCCTGAGCAGCAGTTGCAGGAAGTACAGCCGCTCCGAATCCGTCTGCTGCTAGCGAAGCAAGGAGTCTCATCCCGTCAACTTCTGCCTTAGGGGTTAATGTAATATCTTCTTTTGCAAGATCTTGGTCCAAGCTGTCTCGAAATGGGACTCCCTTAGGGTTGAGGAGTAGGGGATAGGCGGCAAGATGCTCCGGCAAGATCTTGTCAAATTGTGCAAGGGGATGGTTTTTGGGTGCGACGAGCATCGGCTCTTCTTCAAAAAGTGGCTCTATGAGAATATCTGGGTGGGATATGGGAAGGTTCACTACGGCCCCATCGACATTGCCTTGAACTACGAGTGGGATCAAACTGCTAGTTGTTGCATCAACGATTTGTACAATTATTTTTGAGTGCGTCTCGTTAATGGAATCTAGAAGCTTTGGTGATAGCCATCGCCCCGTTGTGCCAATTAGCCCTAGTTTGACGATTCCGCCGACTTCTGAGTGGAGTGCTGTGACGTCTAGGGCTATTGCTTCAAGCTCGGTTTGTATTCTTCTAGCTCGTTCAACTACAAGGACTCCTTCTTCGGTCAACGTCCCAGAAGTGCGATCGATAAGGGCAACATCGAGTTCACGTTCAAGTCGAAGGATATGAGTTGAAACATTTGACTGCACAGTATGTAAGGCACTAGCTGCGGCACTGAACGTACCGTGGTCAACTACGGCAACTAGGGCGTTTAATTGTCGAATGTCCATACTAGCCATCTCTCAGAATAACGATTTTTTGTATCCTATCTATATATTAGATAGTTTCCTAACCCGCCTTCTGAAGAGAGATTTCGCCCTAACTAATCTTCAGCAGTTTGTTCACGTATAACGTTTAGTGCAGACCCGGAAACAAACCACTTTATTTGTTCTTCACTGAAAGTATGGGTAGTTTCAAAAGTAAAAGTGTCCCCATTTGATTTTCTGACTTCAACAGTGACGGGGTTCCCTGGTGTTAAATCTGCTAGGCCCAATACACTAATTCGGTCATTCTCCTCTATGCGGTCGTAGTCGTCAGGGTTAATAAAGGTGAGAGGAAGCATCCCTTGTTTCTTCAAGTTGGTTTCATGTATTCGGGCAAAGCTTCTTGCTATAGCAACAACTCCTAGGCGGAACCTTGGTTCCATGGCGGCGTGTTCTCGGCTTGATCCTTCTCCCATGTTTTCATCACCTATCACAACCCACTGTTGTCCCGATTCATGATATGACTTCGCGATATCAGGGAAAGTCTGTACTTCGCCAGTTAATAGGTTCTTGCCGTGTCCTACTTCATATCCAGAGAATGCGTTGACAGCTCCCAAATATAGGTTTCCGGAGATGTTCTCTAAATGGCCACGGTATTTGAGCCATGGACCTGCCATGGAAATATGGTCAGTTGTGAATTTCCCTTTTGCTTTGACAAGTATAGGGAGATCCTCATAGTCGTTTCCGTCCCATGGGCTGAATGGAGTTAAAAGTTGGAGGCGGTTGGAGTCAGGAGAAACGAGAACTTCTACTTCGCTTCCATCGGATGGGGGAGGAAGGAAGGTGTCTTCTCCGGGGTCGAAACCACTGGGGGGGAGTTCCAGTCCTTCAGGTGTGGATAGCTTGACGCTTTCTCCGTCTTCATTTACCAACTCGTCGGTGACTGGGTCAAAATCGACCCTTCCTGAAAGGGCTACGGCCATAACGGTTTCTGGTGAGGTGACAAAAGCAAGGGTGGCTGGATCGCCATCGTTACGTTTGGGGAAATTCCTGTTGTAGGAGGTGACGATAACATTGGGTGTTCCGGGTTCATGATCTTCCAGCGATCTATCCCATTGGCCGATACATGGGCCGCAAGCATTTGCCAATACAACTGCTCCAAGAGCTTCAAAGTCAGCAAGAAGTCCGTCACGGGTAATGGTAGCTCGGACCTTTTCTGATCCGGGGGTAATGAGGAGACGTGTTTTGGTTTTGAGTCCAGAAGCTGCTGCCTCTCTGGCGATTGACGCAGCACGTGTTATGTCTTCATATGAAGAGTTGGTGCAGCTGCCGATAAGGGCCGCGCTGATTTCAAGTGGCCATCCATTTTCAGTAGCTTCTTGACCGAGATCTTTTAATTCTCGGGCGAGATCAGGTGTATGCGGTCCGTTAATGTGAGGACGTAATTGTGATAGGTCAATTTCGATTACTTGATCGAAGAATTTTTCAGGGTTATCGAGGACTTCTTGGTCGGCTTTTAGGTTGCTTGCATGCTGGTTTGCAAGGTCTGCAACAGCTTCTCGAGAAGTGGATTTCAGGTATCGCTCAATAGCTTCGTCATAGGGGAAAACGGAAGTTGTCGCTCCGATTTCAGCTCCCATGTTGCAAATAGTTGCTTTTCCTGTGGCTGATAAGCTGTTTGCTCCTTCGCCGAAATATTCAACTATTGCTCCGGTTCCGCCTTTTACCGTTAAGATTTCAGCCACTTTCAAAATAATGTCTTTAGGGGCGCTCCACCCATTTAACGAGCCGGTAAGGTGCACGCCGATCAATTTTGGCCACCTAACATTCCAAGGAAAGCCGGTCATTACGTCTACAGCGTCCGCTCCGCCTACGCCAATAGCTATCATTCCAAGTCCACCACCATTAGGAGTGTGGCTGTCGGTTCCAATAATCATTCCACCTGGGAATGCATACTGTTCTAAAACGACTTGATGGATGATTCCGCTTCCGGGTTTCCAGAAGCCAGCTCCGTATTTCGCGCAGACAGTTTCAAGAAAGTCGTAAACTTCAGCATTCGTGTGATTCGCATTCAGGAGATCTTGTTTGCCATCAATTTTTGCTTGTATCAAATGATCGGCATGGGTGGTAGTTGGTACGGCAACTTCGTCGAGTCCAGCAGTCATAAACTGGAGCCACGCCATTTGTGCGGTTGCGTCTTGCATGGCGACTCTATCTGGCCGTAAATCAACGTATGACTTGCCTCTAGTCAGTTCTTGGTCGTTTCTATCAAGGTGGTTTATGAGGATTTTTTCAGCGAGAGTAAGCGGTCGATTGAAGTGGTCTCGGCCAAAAGCTATTTGTTTTTCGAGGCTTGCGTATACGCCTTCAATAAGTTCAATAGGAGTTGATGCATTTACTGCCATTATTCTCTTTCCTGACTGTGTCTTTCATAATCTAGCAGGGTCGAGTTCAAATTATAACGACTTGACCGCTCCCTAAAATTAGATTTTTGGCCAATTCCGACTGGGGTTTTGTTGTTTTCTCTTTCGTCCGCTCAGTTCCCACGCCCTTCTCCAGCTACTTGCCTCGGGCCCATGAAGAGTTGGCGTCTTTTCCTCGTACAGTCGCTTCTTTGCTTCCCACCAGTTACTAGAAGTTTCATCGGCGAGCTGAGCGACAGAAACTTCAATGCGTTTGGCAAGGGAGCGAGAACTTTCTTCTACGCCGGGCCAAATAGGCCGCCCAAAATTGATTGTTGTTTTCGAAGGTTTTGGAAGATTCCGACCTTTGCGAAGAATGGCACCAGTTCCAGTTATATGGATTGGGACAACAGGGGCGTTGCATCGAAGTGACAAGTACGCTGCGCCTCCTCGGAAAGGCTGGCCCCAGCCATCAGGTGACCTTCCTCCCTCGGGGAAAACCATGAAACTCCAACCCTTGTCAATCAAATCGGCGATGTCGTCAGATGATTTTCGAGTAATCTTTCTACGTTCGATTGGGATCGCTCCAATGAACAAAGCAGAAAGCGTACCCGTAATTCTTGTGGAAAAAAAGTAGTCAGCAGCAGCCCCCACGACAAGTTTCTTTCTCCATCGGATGGGAAGGCTAGTTAGAAGGAGGGGAGTGTCGATATGGCTATGGTGATTGGCCACAAATATTACCGGCTGATAGTTAGGGATATCAGCAAGAGAATCAATTCCAATCATGGAGGGCTTTGCTAGGAACTGAATAATTGGCCTCATCGGGAATTCGCTAAATAGCATCCGGAAAGTCTGGGCAGGTGTTCGTCTCGCCCAGTCGGTTCTGAATGAGCTACCAGTTTTTGATTTTTTAGGTAGAGGATCGATTCCTTTTGGCACCGATGGAGGGCGATAAGGGAATTGGGCTGTTCGGATAAATTTCAGATTAATTAACCGTCGCCGTGTTCCGTCTATGGCGCGACGTATTTGCTTCGTTCTCCTCCGTATCTCTCTAGTTGACAGTCTCTGAGGCATCGTTCTTCCTTATTGGACATTGGCCATTAAGATCGGTGGACTGTGATAGTGGGTGACAGAAGGTTGAGGGCCGACTACGTCACTGGCTATTTCAAAGGCGTCATTAAGCGTAGTAGCCGAACGGAAACCCAGACGTCGGACAGCGTCAGTGTTTCCACCGACAATGATTACCTGACCGAGGTGATCAAGTGCATGAGCGCACCAATACCACATGTAGAAAGGGTGAACTCCATGATACGCGTACGACGTTCTATAGAGATGTCGGTACCATTCATCTTCAGCGAAAGCTTTTTCGAAGCGTTGGCTCATTACTATAGGATCTTTGGTTTGGCTCAGAACTCTTTCAAAAAAATCAATGTAGCTTGGGTGGTGGACAGGGTGAAATTCCCATGGCGTCGGATGCGTCATTATTACCACTCCGCCTTCGCGAACGAGAGGCTTTCCGCGGTACATGTTGAAAAAGTAGCCAAGGCCTAGACAAGCCACAAGTATGGGGTTCATTACGGAATTAACATTGTACGGACAGATGTAAGGTAGTCCCATTGTGAGCACATCTGTCTGCCCATCCACGTTGACAAGTTGCTGCTTATACACATTTTCAGTTGTCAGTTTATGTACCGCTTCAACTTCGCCTGCCTGGATTGACGTTAGCTCGTAAGGGGATTGCCAAGAGTTAAATATCTTCCGTTTAGCCGAAGCGCTCATTCGGCGTAAACCGGCTTGATACCCAATGAACGCCGTTCGATCTCGCAAATTCCATTCCCACTCACGTTTTTGCAACATGGCAAGCGGGCCATCAAGTCCAAACGTGTTGTTGTTCACTGTTGTTTCGATTTGAAAAATATTTATGTCTGAATCTCTAAGTACTTTCCCCTGACGCCAATTGGATTTGTGGAGTTCAGAGTTTTCTTGATCCATAAAGCTACGTGATTTGACCATTGTCTGGGGGTTGTGGTGGTGGCGTAAGGCAGTGTATCCCGAGAGTCCAGTGGCAGTGCTTTTCCAACCCCCATCCATTGCAACAAGATTGATGTTGACGTAGACGATTAGGTCAGATTCGGCGGCTCTTCGGTTTATTTGAACCTCTTCACCATGGTGAGTTGTTCCGATGACAGTCATTCCATCAGGGTCTTCGGCGTCGTGGTTGTAAAGATGTCCGGAAGGGGCAAAAGCATCGTAGACACGGTCTCCAACTGCGTGTCGGAGTTCACTTTCAGTCATTCGCCTGTGAAGTGCTAAAGCGGCAATGATATGAACGTCATCTACACCTTGCTGGGCGGCTTGATCAAGGACTGCTTCTATGATCCGTTGCCTAATATCAGGTGCTCTCATTGGTGGAAGAGGTAATGAGATATCGTCGAAAGCTATTGTTAATTTCATCCCTGGTTTTAGTAGTGCTGAAAGAGGTGGGGAATCACCCATAGGATTTTCAAGCGCTTCTTGGATGTGCCTATCGGGATTTCGTAAGCCAGGGAGGGGTTCAGGTGGGTAAAGAATTCTCGAGCGCCCAGCAGGAAGTTTTTCCAGTCGGAATCCTTCTCCGTGGTGAAAAAGCACCGGCGGCGTTGACCTGTCGACGTCTAAAACCAGACCGGGTCGTGGATTTCTTCTTCGGTCATCACTCACTCGCTTATCTCCTTACTCTTGAACCGAGAGGAAGCAGTTTAGAAGGTGACCCTGCTACAGGCCTAAAGTTTTCAATTAGCCATCCACGCCGGTTGGCTAATGCAGCCAGCTTGGGCTCTGGATTGACAGCAACTGGAAAGCCTACCGCTTCGAGCATCGGCAAGTCACTCGCCGAATCAGCGTACGCGACAGCTTCAGATAGATCGTAATTGTTCTCTTCGGCGAACCGGCGAAGAACCGCTGCCCGAGTTTCACCGATAGGGGGGACTTGCTTCATTTGTCCAGTGTATGTGTTTCCATCATGAGAAAGAGTCGCAGAAATGATGTCATCGAAAAGTGGTTGTAATGGTTTGACGACGAAATCTAATGCACCGGTTATCAATAATGTTCTGTGCCCAAGGGCTCTGTGTTCGCGGACTCTGCGTATGGCTGCGGGGAACGATTTGGTCAAAATCATTTCGCTAAACATTTCGAAAGAATCGTCGTCGATTTGAGTTATCGGTGCTTCAGCGTATCGACGGTAGAAGCTTCGTAAGAAATCACTACGATCCTTTCTATCTAAAGCGAGCATACTTGGCGCTTGTGCCAATGTTTTTGTTACCAGTTTGACTCTCTCAGCTTTTGGCAGCCTCTTTGTGGCGAGGTAACTCCATGATGAAACGACATTTGAGGCGATCAGAGTATTTTCAAGATCAAACACTGCTAGTTGGCGCCGGGAGTCCAATACCTGATTTCTCAGCCGGGAAGATCGGGATTTCGTAGAGGATTTGGATGGGGAAGTTTTTACTCTTCCTTTGGTAATTACGGTAGGTAAGTGGATGTTGTATACGTACTCGTACCAGTCGATAGATCTTGGGTCGAAAGAGAATATTTCTTTATCTTCTTCAGGTAGTGAATCCCAAAGAGAAAGAAGATTATCAACCGAGTATAAGGCTTCGCATTCCACGTACTTTCCATATAGCGTGACATACTCTAAGGCTTTATCGATCTCATTTTTACGGTCTTCAATGTCGGCAACAACCATTGCCTGATTTCCACGTATTGGCAGTTTGTTGAGAGTTTGTTCTGCTTGCCCCAGAAGACCTTGTGCTCGTCTTAACTGCGATTCGACTCGACCCCTGCCCGGGAATCTCCATTTAGCTGGCGCTATGGGTTGATTCTTTTCATCGTAAATGGGGTTCTCTCCAAAGAACTTA
>PBIQ01000005.1 GCA_002720485.1 Acidimicrobiaceae bacterium | reverse complement strand
ATAGGTGTTAATGAAATTATTACAACCTTGATGCTGAACGAGGTAGCGCTCCGATTACTGCAGTGGCTTATCCATGGACCATGGAAAGATCCAGATTCAAAAGGATTTCCTTTAGCTCCGATGCTACCTGGAGAAGCTCGGTTACCTAATTTATTTGAACGAGCGCATTGGGGTGCGATAATTGCTCTCGTAGTAATTGCTCTTTTCGGCCTTGTAGCAAGCAGGACAGCATGGGGGTATGAGCTTCGCGTAGCTGGATCATCGGGAGAGACAGCAAGGTATGCAGGCATTTCATTAAAACGTAAAATTATGACTGTCTTAGTGTTAAGCGGAGGTATTGCTGGCCTTGCGGGAGGCATAGAACTTTCCGGCAATGCAGATCGGATAGTCGAAGGTATATCAGCTGGATATGGCTTTGCCGGTATTATTGTTGCAGCGCTTGCCCTTATGAGGCCATCTGGAGTGGCAGCGGTTGCCCTACTCTTTGGGGCAGTGCAAGTTGGAGGACTCAGTATCCAGACAATGGGGGTTTCATCATCTGTCTCTACGATCCTGCAAGCTCTAATTCTCTTTGGTGCGATCGGCGCAGGCGTTTTCAGTCGCTACAGCCTGAAACGTATCCAGAAAGAAAAGCAGATAGATAAGGAGGGCCTCAGTGAGTGAAGCGTCAATGATTGGTTTACTAACGGCCGCCGTTTCCTTTGGAGCCTTGTTGTATCTCGCTGCTCTTGGTGAGCTCATAGCAGAAAAAGCTGGCATTCTGAATCTTGGGGTTGAGGGAATGATGGCTATGGGGGCGGTGACGGGATTTATGGTGGCTCTCGAAACCGAGAATGCGTGGCTGGGGCTTATAGTAGCCATGCTGGTTGGTGCATTATTCGCTCTCATCCATGGACTATTCACTGTTGTTCTTGGGGCAGAACAGGTAGTTTCGGGACTATCACTGACTATTCTCGGCCTCGGGATGGCAGCATTTGTCGGAAAGAGTGCGGTGGGGAGACCTCCCGGAGCGGTTCTCGCTCCTGTCGATTGGGGGTTTCTATCGGATATTCCGTGGGTCGGGCCGATTCTGTTCACTCAATCTCCGATTGTTTATTTCGCTGTTGTATGTGGAATTGCAACATCTTTTGTTCTTACCAGAACTCGAACCGGATTAGCCCTTAGAGGGGCTGGTGAATCTGCATCAACCGTTGATGCTTCAGGGCATTCAGTGGTTCAACTCCGTCTAGGTGCTGTCGCTATGGGTGGTGCTCTAGCCGGAGCATCTGGTGCTTACTTAACTCTGAGCCTAACTCCTCAGTGGACTGAAGGAGTTACAGCTGGACGGGGCTGGATAGCAGTAGCGCTTGTTATCTTCGGTGCATGGCGTCCGGGTAGGTGCGCCATTGGAGCGCTTCTTTTCGGCGGGTTACTAGCTTTGAAGACCAGATTACAAACATTTGGTGTCGATTTTTCTCCAATTCTGCTTTCTATGATCCCGTATGTCCTTACTATCGGCGTTCTTATTGCTATTTCTATTAGGGCGAGAAATCGGCCTTCTTCTGCGCCAGCAGCTCTAGGTCAGGCGTACCGCAGAGAAGAAAGATGAAAAACTTTCGAAATAACACTGAAATCACTGTGAATAGTTAAATTTCATAGTTTATTTTCCCTTTATTTGTCCATTTAATGAGCGCGTAGCAAATGTTGCGACTAGTGTTTCATCCAGTCGGGAATTCTTCCGACAGATATTCACCAGTGGAGGGGAATAATGCGTAAAAATTTGAAGTTGATTGCCACTCTTGCGGCAATCCTAGGGCTCTTTCTTGCCGCTTGCGGAGGCAGTGGAATTAATAAAGATGCCGGACAGGCTGCTGCATGCCCAGATGGAGAAAACAACGGAGACGGTGTCACCGCAGGACTTGTTTTTGATATCGGTGGACGTGGAGATCAGTCGTTCAATGACTCCGCAGCAGCAGGAATCGAATGTGCGAAATCTGTGCTCGGAATTGAATTTAGTGAATCATCGCCTAATGACGATGGGTCAAACCGTGCAGAGCTTCTGCAACTACAAGCTGACAACAACCCGATTGTTATAGCGGTAGGGTTCTTGTTCGCTGGAGACGCAGCGACAGTTGCAGCTAATAATCCGGATACAAACTTTGCCGTTATTGATGACGCAATGATGGACTGGGAAGCTGGAGGGCCAATTGCTGAAAACGCAGCGGGTCTAACTTTCGCCGAGCATGAGGGTTCATTCCTCGTCGGAGCTGCTGCAGCTTTGAAGACAGAAACAGGAACTGTCGGGTTTATTGGTGGTGTATGCTGCTTTGGCCTGATTGAGAAGTTCGAAGCTGGATTCATCGCTGGTGTCAAAGCTGTGAACCCTGATATCACTATCATTTCCCAATACATCACGGAGTTCCCAGATTTTGATGGGTTTAACGCTCCAGACCGTGCCAAAGAAATTGCTCTAGCCATGTACGCTGACGGTGCAGATATTGTTTACCATGCGGCTGGTGGATCGGGCGCAGGTCTGTTTGAAGCAGCAATGGAAGTAAGCCAGAGCTCAGGCTCAAAGGTATGGGGTATCGGCGTTGACTCTGATCAGTACAACACTGTTGATGAAGCTGTAAGAGAATACGTCCTTACTTCAATGCTCAAGAGGGTTGATAATGCGGTCTTCCTCGCTATTCAAAGTCACATCAATGGAACATTCCAAGCAGGCCAAACAGCATTCGGCCTTAGTGATGATGGCGTCGGATATTCAACATCAGGCGGATACGTCGATGATATTGTCGACGAACTAGAAGCTTTCAAAGCTGACATCGTTGCCGGGAATATTTCAGTCCCAGACTCAATGGAGTAATTGAGTTAGGAAATAGAAAAAACTCATAACGAGTGAGGCTGGTCCTTCACCACGGTTGTAAAACTGGATAGGGTGTGGGATACCAGCCTCACTCGTTGCATATACAAGGAGAAGCCTTGGCGCCAGCAATAGAACTCATCGGGATAACGAAAAGATTCCCAGGAGTTCTCGCGAACGACAACGTAAATCTCACTGTTGAAGAGGGTGAAATCCATGCTGTATGCGGTGAAAACGGAGCTGGCAAGTCAACGCTCATGAAGATCCTTTATGGTATGCAGCCCGCTGACGAAGGAACAATGAACCTTTTCAGCGAACGACGCACTTTCCAGTCACCAAATGAAGCTATTGAGGCAGGAATAGGAATGGTGCACCAGCACTTCATGCTGGCGAACCAACTAACAGTCCTCGAAAACGTTATCCTCGGCGCAGAACCGACCCAGAGAGGCGGCTTAATCGATTTTGATTCGGCAAGCGAACACCTTGAAGAAGTTGGAAAAGCGTACGGACTGACCGTTGACCCATTCGACTTAGTAGAAAGCCTGTCAGTCGGTGAACGCCAACGAGTTGAAATAATCAAGGTACTTTTTAGAGGGGCAAAAATTCTCATTTTTGATGAACCAACCGCTGTCCTCGTTCCTCAAGAAGTGGAAGAACTCTTCAGAAATATGAGAGAGCTCAAAGCAAACGGCGCAACCATCATTTTCATTGATCATAAACTCGAAGAAGTTTTAGAAATTGCCGACACAATCACCGTACTTCGACAGGGAAAAACTGTCGCCACGGTCAAACCATCTGACGTTTCAGCTACTGACCTTGCAGAGTTAATGGTAGGTTCAGAACTTCCTAAGCCACAGATTACCGATACCAAAATCAGTGAGGCGATAGGAATACAGCTAGACAATGTCACCGTCCTTGACGAGGACGAACGGCCAATTGTCGATGCAGTATCTCTAGAAGTACGACAGGGAGAAATCCTAGGCATTGCTGGCGTAGAAGGAAACGGTCAACACGAACTCGTCGGTGCGATCCTAGGAACTCAAAAAATAAGTACTGGCAGCATATTCATGACTGGTGACGATATTTCAAACACCTCTGTCCGATCACGGCGGGAAAACGGTTTAGGGTACATCCCGCAAGATAGGCAAGAAGAAGGACTTCTCCTAACAGCCCCACTCTGGGAAAATGCTGCGCTGGGTCACCAGACCGTAAAGCCGTTCTCCGGCGGATGGAACCAATGGTTCATCGACAGGGAAGGATCACGATCACAAACCGAGCGCATAAGGAGCGAATTTGATGTGCGGACACCAAACGTAGAGGTCTCAGCCCATGCCCTCTCAGGCGGTAACCAACAGAAACTTATCGTCGGTCGTGAAATGGTATCAGAACCCTCAGTTCTGGTAGCTTCTCATCCAACTCGCGGAATAGACGTTGGGGCACAAGCCTCAGTGTGGGAACAAATACGCCAAGCCCGATCACAGGGACTAGCTACTCTATTGATTTCCGCTGATCTCGATGAACTTATCGGATTATCAGACCGTATAGTCGTGATGTTTCGAGGACGAATTGTTGCACAACTTGACCCCTCAGAAATAACCCCAAGGAGCCTCGGCGCATACATGACAGGCGCAACTACTGACGAGGGGTCTGCGTGAAGAACGAAACCATTCGCCGAATTATGCTTGCCTTGGCCGCACCATTCGCAGCGGTTGTTTTCGCAACTATTGCTTCCTCTATTTTTCTCCTTATCGCCGGCAGTAATCCCTTTACCGCATATGGAGATATGTTTGAATATGGCAGCAGGTTAGAGATCCAAGTGGATATTCTCAATAGGGCTACTCCCCTATACATCTCTGGAGTGGCCGCAGCTATAGGTTTCCGAATGAACCTCTTTAATATCGGGGTCGAAGGCCAATACCGGCTAGCAGCAATTGTTGCAGCATACGTTGGCGCCTCTGTTTCGCTGCCCGGGGTTCTTCATGTCGGCTTGATCCTGATAGTAGCAATGTTGGTCGGTGGAGCTTACTCCGGAGTTGCTGGAGTCCTTAAAGTAACCAGAGGAGTTAACGAAGTTATATCAACCATCATGTTAAATGCGATCGCTATCTCTGGACTTATAGCATGGCTTGTTCGAGAATGGCAGGCTGGGGGCTCCGTCGACGCTACTGCCACGAATCTGGGAGTTGGAACAGAACCCATTGATGAATCTGGCCTGATTCCTAATATAAATAGCTGGCTTGAGCTTTTCACGCGCGAAATCGGAAAGGGCAAGGAACTTACTGGAGTGTTCTTAGTTGCGGTAGCTGTAGGGATTCTCTACCACATTCTGATTAATAGAACCAGATTTGGCTTTGATCTCAGAGCAACAGGAATCAATCCTTTCGCTGCCCGTGTTGGGGGCGTATCTGACAAGAAAATGGTACTCGGAGCAATGGTACTCTCTGGAGTGGTTGCTGGATTAGTAGGAATGGCCGAGATCGCGAAACTTGGGAGATTTAACCCTAACTTCGTCGGTGGATTAGGTTTCGCTGGAATCGCTGTAGCTCTCCTAGGAAGAAATCATCCAGGAGGTATAGCCATCGGTGCGCTTCTTTTCGCTTTCCTAGATACTGCTTCTGGCGTTCTTCAAGTCACCGGTTCAGCGTCACGTGAAATAGTCTTTATTATGCAAGGCATAATCCTTCTAGCTGCCGTCATCGCATACGAGGTGGTTCAACGATTTAGAATACGTGAAGAAGCCCGACTTGCCTCCGCTCTCCTTGAAGGAGATGCCCAATGATACTAAAGCAGATCCGGCGGCTTCCCACGTGGGCTAGGTGGGCTTCATTCGCAACCCTAGGAATCCTTGTCTTGACGCTGGTCCAAGAACTCGGGCAAAACGAAACAAGTCATCTCACTGCAATGACCACGTCACAAACAGCGCTTAAGTGGAGCATCCCGATACTCCTAGCTGGACTTGGTGGCCTATTCGCTGAAAGAGCCGGAATTATAAATATTGGCTTGGAAGGCATGATGATACTCGGAACTTGGTTTGGAGCTTGGGGTGCTTTTAACTATGGGCCGTACTCGGGAATACTAATCGGGATCATTGGAGGGGCTATCGGAGGCCTCATTCACGCCATCGCAACAGTGGGATTTGGCGTGGACCATATTATTTCAGGTGTAGCGATTAACATTCTCGGACCATTTGCTGCACGCTTTTTGTCTTCCGAAATTTTCACGGGATATCAAGGAGGTTCCGTGACCCAATCTCCTAGGGTTGAAAGCGTCGACAAGTTCACAATGCCTTTCCTGGCAGGGGGCTATGATACGCCTAATTTCTTGAAGTGGTTAGGAGACAAAGACATCCCAATACTGAGCGATACCGGAAATATCTTTCGAGGTGTACTCACTCAAACTTCTTGGGCGACAATTATCGCATTACTTCTAGTTCCACTGTCCGCATGGTTACTGTGGAGAACGCGTTTTGGTCTGCGGGTACGAATCAGTGGTGAAGATCCATGGGCAGGCGAATCTCAAGGTGTCAACATATACAGGTACAAATTCATTGCGGTTATGATCAGCGGCGGGCTAGCCGGCTTTGGAGGAGCCTTTATCACTATAGAAATGTCATCGATTTACCAAGAAGGCGGAACTACTGGCCGAGGATTCATCGGCTTAGCAGCTCTGATATTTGGAAATTGGAGGCCAGGGGGAATACTGGCAGCTGCCCTGCTATTTGGATACCCATATGCCCTCCAATTCGGTGATTTCGATGGCTTTGCTTCACATGCATTGTTACTTGTTAACGCAATCGCCCTCTTCGGAGTGACCATCTGGGCTATTCGGAGAAGCAAGCATGCCGATGCTGTCATCGCATTTGTCTTGGCCACATTGTCAGCTGTCTGGTATTTCATAGCTGACACGGTTCCAGACTGGTGGGTCAAGATACTCCCTTACGTGATTGTCATCGTTGTCTTAATTTTCTTTGCACAGCGTCTTCGTATGCCAGCAGCCAATGGGCAAATTTATCGACGCGGACAGACATAACTCATGCCTCAGCTCACCGATACTCAAATTCAAGACTTCGACGATCAAGGTGTTCTGGTCCTGCCAGAATTCTTTACGGAAGATGAATGCGACACCATTCAAACGCGCATGACACAACTATTGAACGAGTATCAACCTGGAGAGAAGGAAACTGTTTTTTCAACGACAGACAACACGCACACTCAAGAAGACTACTTTCTGACATCCGGAGACAAAATCAGGTTCTTCTACGAAGACTCTGAAGCTATTGATCCATCCCAGCCACTTGAACTGTCACTAAACAAGGTAGGACATGCCTTGCACGACTTGGACCCCGTATTTTCTAATTTTGTGAGGCAACCAAAACTTGCACAACTCGCTGCTGACGTGGGTTTCACAAGCCCCTTGTTACTTCAATCGATGTATATCTTTAAGCCCCCGCAGATAGGTGGAGAAGTTGTGTGGCACACCGACCATCCCTTTCTATGGACAGATCCTCCGTCAGTAAAGGGCTTCTGGGTTGCCTTAGAAGATGCCACTATCGACAATGGGTGTTTGTGGTGCCTCCCTGGACTCCACAAAGAACAGCCTCGTCAGCGTTTCCGAAGGAACTCCTCAGGAGGTACGGAAATGGTTACTCTTAACTCTGATCCTTTTTCGACGGAGAAGAGAGTTCCACTCGAAGCGAAGAAGGGGACCTTAGTTGTTCTCCATGGGCTTCTACCCCACTGGTCTGGACCGAACACGTCTTCTCATTCGCGGCATGCATTTACGCTCCACCTGATAGAAAAGAGTGCCAAATACCCCGAGGATAACTGGCTTCAGCGATCTGATGATATGCCGCTTCGTGGATTCGAGATACAAGTGGCCGATTAGTAAAACACGCATGCTGTCTCCCGAAATTATTCAAACTGCTCCTAAAATTCTTCTGCATGACCATCTAGATGGAGGGCTCCGACCGTCAACGATTGTTCAACTAGCAAAAGACTCAGAGATTAAAAGTCTCCCAACATACAACGCAAACGAGCTTGGCGATTGGATGACTGCGACTGCAGACAGGAAGGACCTTGAGCTTTACTTGGAGGCTTTTGCGCATACTCTCTCGGTAATGCAGAATCAGGATGCCATATACAGAGTTGCTGCTGAATGTGCTGAGGATCTTGCTGATGATGGGATTATTTATGCGGAAGTTCGATTTGCTCCTGAATTGCATCTTGCTAATAGACTTTCAGTTCCTCAAGTTATTGAGAGTGTCTTAGCGGGTTTCCAGTCGGGTTCGGAGGGACGAGGAATCATCGTAAATGCCTTGATTTGCGCCATCCGTTCTAACAGCCGAAGCAAGGAAATGATGGAATTTGCTTTGCAATTCCGATCGAAAGGGGTTGTCGGCTTTGACATTGCCGGGCCAGAAATCGGATATCCGCCGTCTGACCATTTGGAAGCCTTTCATTTAGCAATGGAATCAGATTTCCCTGTGACGATCCATGCCGGAGAGGTAGGAGGTGCCATCTATATTCAGGAAGCAGTTGAAGAATGCGGGGCGTCTAGAATCGGACATGGTCTTGGATTGCAATATGAGATACCCAGCAACGAGGACGCAGGCTTAGGGGAAAGTAAGCTTGTTTCACTTTTTCTCGATGACCAAATTGCATTGGAATTGTGCCCCACTTCAAATCTTCACATAGGTGCAGTGGATTCATTCGCTGAACACCCCATAAGCCGTTTTCTAGAATTAGGGCTCTGCGCTACCATCAATACGGATAATCGCCTTATGTCAAACACCTGCCTTACGAAAGAACTTCAAATATGTACAGAAACATTCGGATGGGACATATCTACGGTCTATACGCTAATGAGAAATGCCTTATCTAGCTCATTTATACCTACGGACCTCAAAGAGGATTTAAATTCGGTTCTATCGGATTGGTACCTTACTCCTAGCCGAGTTCATGGAAATACATAATGAGCACAATTAGTACTATCGGGTTCGATGCTGACGATACGTTGTGGGAAAGTGAGGTGTTTTTCGGAGAAGTGGAGAAAAAGTTCTCTGATCTGATCAATTCCTACGGAGTTGAAGCCGATATCGGCAAAGAATTATACGAAACTGAAAAAAGGAACCTGCCTAAACTCGGCTATGGTGTGAAATCTTTTACAATCTCAATGGTTGAGTCAGCCCATCACCTAACTCAAGGCAACATAAGCAGCGGCGACATGATAGAAATCGTTCAGTGGGGGAAAGAACTACTTCATCATCCTGTAAAGTTGCTTTCCGGAGTACTAGACGTAATGTCCGAGTTGCAAAGTCGCTTCACCATATATGTAATTACGAAAGGCGACCCCTTCCATCAACAGCAGAAATTCAATGATTCGGGCCTATCTACTTTCGTAACAGATATAGAGATTCTGCAGGAAAAAGATAACGAAGCCTACAGGAAAATCCTTGCGAGCATCGGCGTAGCGCCTGAGCAGTTCCTGATGGTAGGCAATAGTATCCGGAGCGATATTCTTCCTGTTATTGAGATCGGAAGTCATGCCGTGCATATACCCCATGAAACAACTTGGCAGTATGAAACTGAACATGCAGGAACTAGCGGAGATACCTACACAATCTTAGAATCCATTCGAGGGCTCCCTGAGTTTCTGGCTAGCTTCGATTCTTGAGATCTGACTTAATCACCGTCGTAAATCCTCCTCTACACTGCTGATATGACCCACGTAGGGAAAATTCGAATTTCAGGGGAAGTCTCAGACGCTATCTCTAACGGATCGCCCGTCGTTGCTTTGGAGTCAACAGTATTTAGCACCCTTGGACTACCAGAGCCTTCGAATCGCGATGCTCTTCAACGTTGTATTTCCACAATTCATGAAAATGGAGCTGTAGCAGCAGTAACGGCTGTCATAGATGGAGAAGCTCGCTTAGGAATTGACAGCAACGAATGGGATCGAATTCTTAGCTGCGAGACGAAAGTGGCTTCACGTGACTTAGTTCTTTCTATGGCGGAAGGAAAGAGCGTTGGAGCCACGACAGTCTCTGCTTCTCTTGCAATAGCTGCAGCAGCAGGTATAAAAGTCTTCTGCACAGGAGGAATAGGAGGAGTGCATCATGGATATTCAGAATCTGGGGACCTCAGCGCTGACTTGTACGCTCTTGCGCGACACAAAGTCGTGTGCGTATGTGCTGGAGCTAAAGCCTTTTTGGATCTACCCCGGACATTAGAAATGTTAGAGAGCTTAGGAGTTCCTGTCCTTGGCTGGAATACCTCTGACTTTCCAGCTTTCTACCTTCGAAGTAGTAAATTGCCAATTCCTTCGGTCAAAGACCCAGCGACTATTGTCAATATTTTTAGAAATGCCTCTACTCTAGGACTTCCTCAGGGAATTCTGGTTGGTGTCCCCATCCCCGAAGAGCACGAACTTGATCCAAAGACAAGCTGGGCGCTCATTGAGCGTGCATTAGCTGAAGCAAAGGAGACTGGAATCAGCGGCCCAGAAGTCACTCCATTGATTCTTGAAACTGTAGCAAGAGAAAGTCACGGTAAAAGTGTGCCGGCTAACCTAGCACTTCTTGAGAATAATGCGATAGTCGCCGTTGAGATAGCGAAAGCTTTTCAGCAGCGGCTGGTTTGATGGAACTCATTCGCTCTAATTAGTTGGATTTCTTCCGACGCTCGATTCTATCTACCCCGGCATCTAGACCGGGAAGCTGCAATTCAACTCCGCCTCTCTGACGTGCAATTTCTTCGAGAGTTAGCTGCTCTACTTCTTTCCAGTTATGAGCTCGTCTACCTTGCAAGTGGCGGTTGTACGGCTGATCATAGATGATCACTTCTCGGCCATCCTCTTGAAAGGCTTCTATATTGTGAGGGCCATCATCTATGTAGAGATCGGCATGGAGAGCAGATTTTGCTCCGATAAAACATAGGTCCCTGTAGGGGATCTGCGCTCGATCTAGCCAATCAGCCGTATCCCCAGCTGCGATTGCATGGCCCCAATTAACATATAACCGGTGGCTAATAATTCGGATCCAAATCCCCTGATCAGAAAGTCGCCAAAGCGCTTCTGCAGCGCCTTCAATGACTGCCATGTCTCGAAACATTCTGTGTTCTACTACAGCTCGTTGATGCAGTCGTTCAAAATCATCTGGGCCTAGCCCCCATTCTTTAAAGCCCCAACTTCTCTCCAAAGGAAGTGAATCGGGATCTACAGATAGTTCAGTTGCCACAATGTCGCGAAATATTCGATTATGGTCGCCGCATACGCCGTCCAAATCTACACCAAGCACGAAAGGTTTCTTAATAGCTAAGCTCCTTGCTCGCAGTTCATTAAGTCTAAGATAGCTTCTGGATAATGTTTGGTTGGGAATGGAAGGGCTAAGGAAATGGAAGTTCTGGTAGTTGAGCACCCAGTTGTGGCAGAGAGACTAACCAATATCCGGCGAGCTACAACTTCAAACGCTTTATTCCGGCAAAATCTCCATGAGATTTCAATCTTTCTCATTTACGAAGCACTCTGTGATTCTCAGCTAGACCAGATAGTCGTCGATACTCCTCTTGGTCAATCAGATTCCTTCACCGTGGCAACGCAGCCTATGTTTGTGCCAATTCTTCGAGCCGGACTCGGCATGTTAGATGCTGGTTTATTGATGTTTCCAGATGCCACTGTTGGGTTTATAGGAGCAAAACGAGATGAGGAGACACTTCTCCCAGAGATTTACCTCAATACCATCCCAAACGATCTTGACGGCTCAAGAGTCGTGCTCTTAGATCCTGCGTTAGCTACAGGAGGATCAGTAAAACAAGCTTTAGAATTAGTTGCTGAATCCGGTGCAGGTGAAATCATTATTGTGACTGTCCTCTGCTCTCCGGAAGGAATCGGCGCAGTAAAACAATCTGGCCTAGCAGCGAAGGTCGTTACGGCAGCTATTGATACAAACTTGAATGATGTCGGCTTCATCTACCCGGGACTAGGAGACGCTGGAGATCGACAATTTGGGGTTGATTGATCAACCGGTGAGAATTTCTTTAAGGTATTTCTGAAGGCCTTCTTCGATGCTGTCAAAGGTAAAATTTGTCAGACTCCGCTCATGGTCTATGTCTTGCCCCTCTTCGACTTTCACGATCTTTTCAAGGTATACCTTCACTACTGGTTCAGTGCCACTCGGCCGGATAAGGATCCGTATTCCGGTTTCTAGGATCAACCGAACCATATTAGATTGTGGTAGGAGTAATCCTGCAGTGCTTGCAGCTTGATCATAATCACAAAATTCGAGTATATGTAAACCTCCTAAGGATTCAGGGGGCTTCCGGTCCAGCAACCGAGCTGCAAAGTCAATTTGAGATAGCGATCCCTGTTCGCTGATTCGCAAAGCTTGTGAACGGGAAAGATGAAGACCGTGCTTAAGGGATAAATTATTGATTTGGTCCAGAACTGTCAGATTTTTTCTTGCTAGGTCTTCGGCCATTTCTATGAATAGTAGAGCAGCAGAAATCCCATCCTTATCGCGCACTGAGTCGCAAACTGCGTACCCTAGAGCTTCTTCATAGGAGAACACTGTTTTCTTCGTTGGATCTCTATAGGCTTCTGAAATAATCCACTTGAACCCTGTGAGGGTTTGGGAATGTTCGACTTCTGCTTCCTTAGCAATTTTCCCAATGAGTGATGAGGAAACCACTGAAGAAACGACTTTGCGATTCTGGCCGGTCGTGGATTCCAGTATTCTGTTACATAGAAGCGCTCCAACCTCATCTCCAGTGAGTATTCGCCATTCGCCGTTAGTCGTTGGGACTCCGATTGCTAAGCGGTCACCGTCTGGATCGTTAGCTACGGCAATATCAGCCTTTGAATTTCGCGCAACTTCGAAAAGTAAATCTAATGAGCCTGTTTCCTCAGGATTCGGGAAAGGCGTCGAAGGGAAGTCGGGATCTGGGTGGAGTTGGGATTGGACTGTGACAACGTCAGTGACTCCAACCAGTTCGAAAATGCGCTCTACTGTTTTCCAACTTACCCCATGGAGGGGCGTATATGCGATGGTCAGAGAGCCAGATACTCCCCTGACTGTATTTGCGATGGTGGAACAGTACTTGTCCCAGACTTTCGTTTCGATCTCTTGGACTTTCCCAGCGCCCGTAGATATCTCTCGTGGGGGGAGTTGCGACATTTCGATTCGTTCATCAATTTCAGTGTCAACCGGAGAGCGTAGCTGCGCTCCGTCAGAGAGAAACACTTTGCATCCGTTGTCGGTAGCTGGGTTATGGGATGCCGTGATCATAATCCCAAGATTCGCAGACTGTTGTCGAACAGCGAAGGATACAAGCGGAGTTGGTACTACCTCCGTGAAAATTTGTGAATGAACACCATAGTGGGATAGCACATTGGCCATGTCAGCCGCATATGTCTGACTGTTTTTTCTAGCGTCATATCCTATGACGACAGACGTATCCTTTCCTAGATATTTAGCGATACATATTGCTACCCTTCGAAGCGTAAGCTGATTCATACGGTTTGGTCCGCCACCTTGAACCCCGCGAATGCCGGCTGTTCCGAAAGTCAGACGTCCTGAGAACCGGTCATGAAGAGCATCTAGGTCATTCTGTTCAAGTAAGTTTTGAAGCTCTATGCGAGTTTCTGGGTCAGGATCATACTCAATCCACTCTTGGACTTGGATAAGGAGTTCACTGGCGTTGATTGGTTCCATAGTTCAGCAGTCTTTGAGATTCAGTACATCTGAGTGATCTCTGCTAGTGGAGACTGCGGACGAGCTCCAGTGTGGGTAATGACTTCTGCAGCAACCTGGGAACCGATTTTTCCGCATATCTGAAGATCGAATCCTTTTATCAGCCCGAAAAGAAATCCTGATGCATAAAGATCTCCTGCACCTGTTGAGTCAACCACTCTATCTACTTCGTGGGCATCTATCCCAATGATGTGCTCTGCCGTGACTATTGTCGAACCATTCTGTGCTTCGGTAATACAAGCTATTTCCACCTGTCCTCGTATCCAATCGATGGCGCCTTCGAGCGTCTGGCAACCACTAAGCGAGAGATATTCATCTTCATTACCGAAGAGAATATCTACAGGACCGGCTATAAGTTCTAGCCATTCCTGGTGATGTCGTTCAACGCAGAAAGTATCGGAGAGGGTGAAAGACACTTTCTTGCCTGCTTCTTTCGCTATGGAGATTGCTAGCCGTATAGCCTTCTTAGTTGTTTCTACATCCCATATGTAGCCTTCACAGTAGAGAAAATCCGCAGATGCGACTGCTTCAGAGTTGATCTCTTCAACATATAATGTGCTGCTTGCCCCTAAATAGGTATTCATTGTTCTTGATCCATCTGGTGTCACTAGAACCATTGAACGTGCTGTTGGAGGGCCAGAAGATGTTGGCTTGACAAGGTGATCAACACCGATAGCTTCAATGTCATGGACGAAGAACTTCCCGAGTTCATCATCTTTGACCTTTCCTATGTATCCCGTTGAAGCTCCTAGTAAAGCGATACCTGCCATCGTGTTTGCGGCCGAACCCCCAGAAGTTTGGACAGCAGGGTGCATTTCGTCATAAATGGCTGAGGCTGCCTGCTCATCAACAAGCGACATAGAGTCTTTTACTAGCTGATGACGAATGAGGAAATCTTCTGTCTCGTGACTGATGATGTCTACGATTGCATTTCCTATTCCAATGATGTCATACCGTAAATCTGAATTGCTCAACCGAAACCTCCAGAATGCTTGTTATGTATTTTGTTAGCTTGCTTGCTCTTCAGCATGCGCTATCGCGTCAGCCCAACTTACGCGATCAGCGATCATCTGCTTGTACTGCATCACATGCCTGGGGCGGTTAAAGCCGAGAATACCCACTAAACGGTCCTCTCGGCCGTAGATGGTTGCAAACCTTCGTTCTTCTGTGGACCCAGTGATTATTCTTATTTCATCGTCTGGGCGTGTACGGCCAGCTAACTGGATTTTCCTATCAAATTGATCAGTCCAAAACCATGGCGTCGGCGTATACGGGTCAATCGGAGTATCTCCAGATAGAAGTCGTCTGGCGGCATACATGCCCTGTTCCACCGCGTTATCCCAGTGCTCTACTCGCATTACTTCGTCGAAAAGCACGTTAGGCCAGCGAGCGACATCTCCTGCTGCGACAACATTTGGTGCAGCCAGACATGTCTCGTCACAAACAATTCCATTGTCGATCTCTAAACCGCTTTCCTCGAGCCATTCAGTATTTGGGATTACGCCTATTCCGATAACCACAACGTCAGCATCGATTTCTCTTCCGTCTGATAGGACAACTTTTTCGACTTTTTGGTCACCTTTGAGAGAGTCGACTCCGATCCCAGTGATAACTTCCACGCCATGGTCTCGATGAACATCTGCCAGAACTTCCCCCATTTCCGCTCCTAAGACTCTCTCAAATGGGACAGGTGCCACCTCAACCATTGAAACTTCTAAGTTTCGCTCTCGGGCAGTTGCTGCAACCTCAGCGCCGATGAAACCGGCCCCTACAACAACAACCCTATTTGGATTAGATTCGAACGCCGTTCGTATGGCTAAGGCATCATCTAAACCACGAAGTGTATAAACACCCTGAAGGTTCTCTGAGCCCGGAAGGGTCCGGCACCGAGCTCCGGTTGTAATAATCAGTCCGTCATATTCAAGGTCGGCACCTGAGCTGAGAGTTACAGTTTGACTATCCAGATTCAAGTTAACTGCTCTTTGGCCGAGGTGCCATTCAAAGTTGAGGCTTTCATGGCGCTCTGGATTGATCAACGAAACACGATCAGGCTCCCAGTCACCCGCAAGTACTTGTTTTGAAAGAGGTGGCCTGTCATAGGGAAGGTGAGGTTCATCCCCGATTAGATGGATCGACCCATCGTACCCCTGCGCTCTTAATTCCTCTGCTGCGCGAAGCCCCGCGAGAGAAGCACCGGCAATTACGATGTTTTTCAGCTGTCAGCCCTCAGATATTGCGATGGCTTGTTTCGGGCAGCGTTGAGCTGATTCCTCGACCTTTGCGCGAAGTTCTTCTTCTGGCTCCTCCGTGAGGAGATAAAGAAAGTCGTCATCACGAACTTCAAACACTTCAGGGGCAACTTGCATACAGATAGCGTTACTTTCACATAGGTCATAGTCTACTACGACACGAAATCCCACAATTCCTCCTAAATTCCGACTGCCAACAGGATAGCCTATTCTTCAGGTCATATGGTAAGTCGGCTTAAACTTCGACACATTTAGTATCTGAAGCATTTCTGCGGACAATTTCTCGTGAGTCTTCAAATATGAGTATCGATCCTTCTGCCTCTTTTAGGGCGTACATCCAGAGGCTTATTGCATGGCAAACGCTCAGAGCTTGCCCTTGCTCCGAAGGTGTGAGGAACGTCACTTGAGCTCCTTGGATAGTGAGGCCGTCAAAGACGAGCGAAATATTCACGTCTCCGGTCCATAACGATGAAATATTGTTGTCTTCAAGGAATTGAACCAGCTCACCTTGAATGAGGTCCTGATTCGCCTTTAAGGCGGCAGCGATAGCTTCAACGCTAATCCCACATTCATCTGCATTGAAAATTTCAAATTTTTGTTGCGCTACTAGCGCATCAGGATCGAATGTCGCAGCGAATAACTGATCCAATTCATCGATTTCTGCAATATCTGCGAGAGTGTTTCTTAGTTTCTCTACAATGTTTGCTATTTCGTCAGGTGAAACTTCGAGTAATGCTTCTAAGTCCTCTAGCTCTATTCCACTGTTGGCTAACCCTATTTCGAAGTTGTCCTCTACAAGTGCGCAGTAAGCGTCTATGTCGCCGTTTGTACTTCCGGAACAGGCAGTAAGGGCCCCGACAACCATAAGGAAACTAACCGCTACTGTTGTAACGGGAAACTTTAATCGATGCAGTGCGTTAGCCACATTTCTAGTCTACATCAGCTAGTTGGTGGGTTTATCGGCTCCTACGACCCACATGGCGAAATATTGGGCTCCTCCACCATATGCGTGACCGAGTGCTTTTCTGGCGTCCTTAACTTGGTGGTCGCCAGCCATCCCTCGTACTTGTAGTGCTGCTTCTGCGAATCGAATCATTCCTGATGCTCCGATTGGGTTTGAAGACAATACGCCTCCGGAGCAATTGACTGGGAGGTCACCGCCATCAATATGGGTTGCACCGGATTCGACCATTTTCCAACCGTCTCCCCTGTCGCAGAATCCTAGACTCTCTAACCACATTGGTTCGTACCAGCTGAAAGGAACGTACAGTTCTGCCGCGTCGATCTCTTCTCGCGGGTTGGTTATCCCTGCCTGGGCCCATAAGTCTGCGGCGCATTCCCGGCTTGCCTGCGGGTTGACTTCATCTCGACCGGGGAAGTTGTTCGCTTCGCTTCTCATTGCTCCTGCATGTATCCATGCAGGGTTTGGTGACTTGTCTGCGATGGACTCGTGTGCGATTACCATCGCAGCTGCACCGTCGGACGATGGGCAGGTTTCGGAATAGCGTATTGGCTCCCAAAGCATTGGTGATTCCACTACTTGGTCGAACGTTAAATCTGTTTGGTGTAAGTGGGCATAGGGGTTCAAAAGGGCATGTTGGCGATCTTTGAATGCGACCATGCAGCCGATGAGCTCTGGGGCATTGGATTCTTCCATATATTGGCGAATAATGGGCGAGAAGTATCCTCCTGCTCCGGCATTGATCGATACTTGGAAGGGCTGTTTGAGGCTTAGCGCCCACATTGCATTTGATTCACTCTGCTTTTCCCATGCTACGGTCAGCACTTTTTTGTGTACTCCGGAATGAACCAATGATGCGGCGACGAGAGCTGTTGATCCTCCGACTGATCCGGCTGTGTGAACGCGCAATATTGGTTTCCCGACGCATCCTAAGGCTTCTGCCAAAAAGATTTCTGGCATCATTACACCTTCGAAGAAGTCCGGTGCTTTCCCCATGACTACTGCATCGATGTCGTCCCATCCCATACCAGCGTCTTCTAAAGCTCTGAGTGCTGCTTCTCGGACGAGCCCAGGCATTGAGACATCTCCTCGGGTTGCTGAGAAATTTGTCATCCCAATTCCGATAACCGCTGTAGTTTCTCCTCCGGCGCCCATTAGTTCTCTTTTCCTTCGAGAACACAAACTAGATTCTGTTGCAGTATTGGTCCGGCTGTGGCGTGGGCGAGGACCCTGTTTGCGCTGCCATCCCAAATAGATCTTGCCGCTTCGGCTATTCGTAGAAGTCCAGAAGCCATGAGCGTGTCAGCTTGGATGGGGTATGACCGTTGTGGGGTGTCGGGTATACCTAGTCCCATTTCTTTCCTCAGAAGGAGGTCATGGGTGGTATATGCCGCATGTAACTCAGTGGAGTCTATAGGGCCATCGTGTACGCCTGCGTTCTGGGCGGCAAGTCGAACTGAAGGAACAGCGGTGAAGTCCCTTGCCCCGAAGTGGTGCGCATCGATACGATGATCGATTCCAGTGATCCATGCTGGCCGGTCGCAGAGTTCATCTGCTTTTTCTTCGGAGGCTAGGATGAGCGCTACGCCCCCATCGGCGTATGTCGGACAGTCTGCTTCTCTAAGAGGATCTGATAGAAGGGGCTGTGAAAAGTAGTCTTCTCTATTCTCGGCTGTTCCTGTTCTAACGGCACAATCTGCCAGTTCGTCTGGCGTGATGGCCCCTTGTTCAAGCAATAGTCGTGCTTGTAACGCTGCTACTGAGTGTGCGTCTGGCCAGAGGGGAGCTACATAGTATGGGTCAAGTTGGGTAGAGAGAACGTCTTGCAGCGATCCGGGAGAGGGTTTGCCATAGGAGTACACAAGGGCTGTATCGATAACGCCCATCTGGAATTTCACCCATGTTTCATAAAGCGCCCATGCCCCGTCCATTTCTACGTGGCTTTCAGCAATTGGGGGGACAGGGCCAACTGCGTCGAGGGTCATCACAAAGGAGAACGCCTGGCCGGCAAGAAAATCTGAACTTCCTGAGCAGGTAAAGCAGATATCGGTTTGGTCAAGTCCTGTTTGCGTTCGTACGTCAGTAATGAGTGGGACCATCATCTCGACTTCATTGTCTAACATTTTTTCTTCTTGGCGGCTGGCGGCTGCGACAACAGCGACTTTACGCATTGGCTTCACCTTCTTCCCGCACATGCCAACCTCGAACTCCTGCGGCCCCAAAAGGTATATCTGGCTCACCAGTTGGTCGCCAATACAGAATATTTTCGGCTGTCATTCCTATCTCTTCATCCGGTTTCCAAACTGCTTCGACTCTCATCCCGATCCGGCATTCCTCGGGTGGGCATTCAGCAACAAGGTTTAGGAATCCGATGTCTGCGCCATCAAGAAATATACACGCTGAAATATATGGGAGGTCGAGATCTCTTCCTGGAATGGGAACGTTTGTCACACAAAACGATCCGACGTGGCCTGTGTGCGGCATTTCAATAAACTCGTCACAAAGCGCACCATGTCTGGAATCGGCCCCTCTTGGAGGGACAAGGACTGCGCCATCGACGGGTGAAACAACGCCGAGAATTTTTTTGTTAGCGAATTCCCGCAAGTATGTTTGGGCTGCCACGCCGGGAGTGAACGTATACTCCAAGCGGATCGGAGTTCGTACAGACTGAACTGGCTCTACCCCATCAAGTGATGACGGTACGCTGACGTCAGTCATTGTTCTCTCCAATAGGGATGAAGCCTTCAATGTCTTTTATGTGGCCCTCGGTGACTTCTCTCCATTTGATACGCACCTTCATTCCAACTTCTAGTTCTTCAGGGCCATCAGCGAGAACGGCATGTAACATTGGAGTGTCGGCGCCTTCTAGCTTGATCATCGCTAGTGCGTGTGGAGAGTCCCACGGTGACTGGGGGCGTGGTTCTTGGACCCATGTCCACGTGGTTACTTCACCTTGTTGGGCTACTTCGACCATCTCCGTTAGGGTTTCGGAAGTTTCCGGGTCATATTCTGTTGGTGGGACTAGGACAGTTCCGTCATGTCGTTTAATGCCGAGAACGATTTTCTCACGAAGTCCAGTTAGGAACGCTCCGATCACAGGGCCTGTTGTCCGTGTGAAGGGATACTCGAGAACGAGTGGGGCGCTGAGACGTTCGGTTGATTCCACTTGATTTCCTTATGTGAAGTATCTTCTCGTTAGAACTCGATAACTTGTCGAATTACTTCACCGTTTCGTACTGCTTCGAGTGCTGGATTGATCTCATCTATCGTTATCCGTCGGGTAATCATGCCTTCTAGGTCTAGTTTGCCCTGTTTGTATAATCTGAGCAGTTTGTGGAAGTCGCTTCTGACGTCAGTTCCGCCATAGTAGGAGCCAACGAGGATTTTCTCGCTGAAGAACAATTCGAAGGCGCTGAATTGAACCATTTCTTCCATTCTTCCGACGCCGACGATACATGCGGTTCCGCCTCTCCGGACCGCATCAAATGATGCTCGCATCGTCAAAGGGTTACCGATACATTCGAGGGCGTAATCAAAGCCATCTCCGCCAGTTATTTCAAGTTTAGCTCCGTCAACATCTTCAGGTTTCACTGCGTGGGTAGCACCAAATCTTCTCGCATCATCAAGTTTTGCGTCGTTAAGATCCACTGCAACAATTTCAGCAGCCCCTGCGATTCGTGCGCCTTGGATAGCTGCAACACCTACACCGCCAGCGCCATAGACGATCACTGAAGATCCGGGTGTGATTTTTGCTGTATTAAGTGCAGCTCCTGCTCCTGTCATGACTCCGCAACCAATTAATGATGCGATATCTAACGGGATATCAGGGTCGATTTTTACGACAGCTTGTTTTGGTAAAAGAGTTTTTTCGGCGAATGTTCCTGCGCCCGCCATTGCATGGACGGGAACATTTGCTTCGGTGAAATGAGGCAGCATCATCGAACCGAATTGGACAGTGACGCATAAATTTGGGCTTTTGTGATCGATGCAGAATCTGCATCCACCACATGGGGGTGACCAAACTACGATTACGTGGTCACCTACTGCGACTTCAGTTACGTTGTCGCCAACAGCGTCTATAATGCCAGCCCCCTCATGCCCTAGGACTGCTGGGCATTCGGTTGGGATTGTTCCGTTCATAGCTGAGACATCTGAATGGCATACACCAGTATGGGTAATCTTGACTACGACGTCATCGGGACCTGGGTCATTAACTTCTATTGTGTCGGTTACATCTAGATCTTGATCGCCGGTATTGCGAAGGACTGCTGCAAGCATGCGGGCTCCCATCTGGTTCAGACTTACTAAGCACAAGTTAGGCTCTGGCAGTCGAAATGTAAAAACCGTCGTTAATGAAAGCAGCATTTATACTCTATGAACTAATGAGGGATAGAAGAAACAATGAAGCCCCCTTTAGGGAAAGGGAGTTATTGAAGCTGTTGTGGCGAGGGTCAACAAAGGCTTGCCCTTTGTGTGGGCAGAGGAAGTTATTTAAGAAGTGGGTCCATATGGCGACGCACTACCCTCGTTGTCGGCTTCACTTTGAACGGGTTGAAGGCCACTGGATAGGTGCTGTTGGGATTAACACCATTGTTTCTGTACTTCTGCTTGTCGCAGGACTTTCCGTTTTTTTCTATGTTACCTATCCGGATATTCCAACAGGAATATGGGTTTTTTGGTTTGCTGCTTCTTTCGGTGTCGTTCCAATTCTCTTTTATCCAAATTCGAAAACCTTATGGACCGCTATCGATATTCTGATGCGGCCGATAGAAGAACGAGACTTTGAAGCAACGAGAAACGATGATAGCCATAAGGCCACTTCAGGTGAGAGCAGTGAAAATTTCTAACAAGTGTGTTCTCTTCTCAGTCCGGCGGTAGTGTTTGCTCAATGATTGCCGTTGATGTGTTATTGAACACAAATTTGGAAAACAATGCGGAAACTGCAAAGGATTTGGACGCTTCCGGCGCTGATGGTTTATTTACCTATGAAGGGAAAGGCGATGTTTTCTTTCCGCTGGTGAGGGCTGGAACTTCCACCAATGGCATGCTGTATACGAACATTGCTGTCGCGATTCCTCGAAGCCCGATGCACCTCGCCTATCAAGCTTGGGATTTGCAACGATTGACTGGTGGACGGTTTGCGTTGGGGCTGGGATCTCAGATACGGCCCCATATCGAGAACCGGTATGGTTCTGTCTGGGAGAGTCCGCTTCGTCAAATGCGTGAAATAATAGAGGCGACTAAGGCGATTTTTGATTCATGGCAGCATGAGACGCCACTTAGCTTTGAAGGAGAATGGACTCGACACACCCTTTCATCTCCGATGCTGACTCCGAGCCCTCTCCAATGCGGCCCTCCACCAGTCTGGCTTGCAGCTTTAGGGCCGAAAATGACACAGCTAGCAGGAGCGTGCGCTGATGGGCTTCTCGTTCACCCCTTTACCTCACAGGAGCATCTTACAAAGCACACAATTCCAAACATGATGACCGGATTGAGTTCTCAAGGGAAGGATGCTTCCAGTTTCACGCTTATTGTTGGAGCTATCGTCGGGGTTCATGATGGAACGGATGAAAGCAAGGAGCGAGCTGAATCTACCGTCCGTGGGATGCTTGGGTTCTATGGGTCAACGCCAGCGTATCGACCTGTCCTAGAAACTCACGGATGGGGTGAGCTTCAACCTGAGCTGCGTCAGATGACTAAAGAAGGAAAGTGGGAAAAGTTGGGAGATCTCTTTACCCGAGAGCATTTGCAGGCTCTGTCGGTTGTCGGGACACCTTACGAAGTTGGTGCGCAGCTTGCCGAACGGTTCGGACAAACCGCTGATCGGGTTGCCTTATCTATTCCTCAGGGCATCGACCCTTCTTGGCTTACTGACTTGGTTCGGGGCGTCAAAAATTCTTAATTAGCGTTCGAAAGGTACATTCGTGAACTGTTCTTGTAAGACGTTTTTGGTGATTTTTCCTGAGGGGTTTCTAGGAATCGATTCGACAGTACCTAACTGCTCGGGTATGGCGTTTTTTCTGAGGCCGGCGTTTTCCAAGTACGCATGAAGCTCAGTCAGGGTGATAGGGTCTTGTCCTTCGACAATGGATACCACAGCGCATGCTCGTTCACCGGTAACCGGATCTGGTAGGCCGATGACTGCTACATCTGCGATCTGTGGGTGGTCGAAGAGAAGGTCTTCTACTTCTTTGGCTGAAATATTTTCGCCGTGGCGTATGATGACGTCTTTTAGCCGTCCAGAAATCACGACGTATCCGTCTTGGTCGATAATTCCTAGATCACCGGTCCGGAAATACCCATTGTCATCAAAGGCTTCTTTATCGAGGGATGCATCAAGGTAGCCGAGCATAAGTTGGGGTGCTTTTGCTCGCAACTCTCCTTCTTCTCCTGATCGGGCGACAGATCCATCTGCCTTAACGGCGATAAGGTCTACTCCGGGCATGGGCTTTCCTTCTGATGTGGCAAGTTTGTCATCAGGGTCTGTATCTGCCCCCATTGTGAGTATTGGGGCTTCCGTGAGTCCCCATCCGGAGACGATGCCGCTTCCTCCTAGTTCCGCTTTCACTTCAGCATGGAGGGTGACGGGTTTAGGCGCACCTCCTCCAGGGAAGTTTTTTACATTCGGGAAAAGTTTTTTTGAAGGGTTTGCTCGTTGGGCGTTGAGGTACGCCATGTGGAAGGGCGTCCCTGCGCCGGGATGTGTGCAATCTTCTCGGGAGAGCAGCTCTGTTGTCTTTACAGGGTCAAATGCGGCATCGCATATCAATGATGCTCCGGTCTGTAATGCCGTAAACAGCCATGTCAGACCTCCGATATGCGGGAATGGGAAAACAAGTGCCGGCCGGTCTCCAAATTGGACGTCTAACCTCTCCCCCATGCTTTTCCCTATCGCTGCAATAGACGCGTCGGTATGCTTTGCGCCTTTAGGGTCCGAAGTGGTTCCCGACGTGTAGCAGAGCCACCGTAATACGTTTTCTTCACCTTCGGTATAGGTGGGAAGTGTCGCTGGGTCAGCAGTTGGAAAGTTATTAGGTTCAAGAGCGAGAGCTGTCAACTGATCAGATGATGCGGCGATGTTTGCGCCCATCTCTTCGAAATTAAATCCTCGGTATTCTTTGGGTGTTATCAGAAATGATGCATTCGCTTGCTTTACACAGAATCCGACCTCTCGTTCTCGGTAGATGGCAATGATCGGATTTTGGATTGCACCTAAACGGCTTAGAGCGGCGGCTAAGACAATGGTTTCTATCCATGTGGGGAGTTCCCAAGTTACTACATCGCCTTCTTTGACCCCTAGTTCGTGGAAACCAGCTGCCATTTGTTGGGAGGCGATCTTATATTCGAGGAATGTTAGCCTTCGCCCTTGTTCATCGATGAGCATTTCTGACTCGGGGGTGAGTTCGGCACGTTTAAGAACTAGATTCCATAGGTCAGTTGTTTCTATTCCCATATTTTCCCCTGACTATTGGGAACATAGCTCGTGGTTGAGTTAGTCAATTTTGATATGCGCCTTTAAATGTGTTCCAGTTTCATTGACCCATCCCTTGCCTTGCGCATATTGGACCATTCCTGAGAAGTCTTCTTCCCAGTTATCGGAGACTTTTCCTTTAACATCGTGGGTAATCCATTCAATACTCACCCACACATGTGCGTCTCCAGCTGGCTCTGCTCCGTTTCCGATAGTGGAAGCAACTAGATCTTCTTTGTGTTCTGGGCTTTCAATGTGGAAAGCAGTTAGGACTTCGGGTTCTTGGATTGAAGCTGTTTTCGTATCTGGGTCAATGGAAATAAACATGTGAAGATTCTAATCGGATCAGGATGCCCTGCGCATAGGTCTCGTGTAATGTTTGGTATGGAAAGAAATGTAACCGTGTTAGCTACTGGCCTTGATTTCCCTGAGGGGCCTGTTGTCATGGACGATGGCAGTATTGTTCTGGTAGAAATATCTGGGCCGCGTCTTTCTCGTGTCACACCTGATGGGGTACGAGAGACCATTGCTGAATGGGAGGACCCGGGTTCCGCAGGGCCGAATGGTGCAGCTGTCGGGCCAGATGGGTGCATGTACGTTTGTAATAATGGGGGATTTATTTGGACAGAGCATAAGGGAATGAGATTTCCGCTTGATCGTTCGACAGGAGCAAATCAGGCTCCAAATTATGTTTCTGGGTCTGTAGACCGTGTTGATCTTACGACTGGGGAAATTACGCAGGTGTATCATGAGTTCGAAGGAGACCATTTGTGCGGTCCGAATGATATTGTTTTCGACACAACCGGTGGTTTCTGGTTTACTGACCTTGGGAAACAGCGACCGAGAGAGATCGATAAGGGGGCTGTTTATTACGCTCAGCCTGATGGGTCGTCTATTCAGCGGTGTATAGATAATATCGACCACCCGAATGGGTGTGGGCTTTCTCCTGATGGGAAGACGCTGTACGTTGCTCAGACTACGACAGGAAGGTTATGGGCGTATGATCTCGAGGAGCCTGGGGTTCTCAAGAGCAGAAGGGGTCGCTGTATAGCTAATACTCTCGGCTCGCTCGACTCTCTTGCTGTTGAGGAAGACGGAACTGTTGTCGTCGCCGCGTTACCTGATGGTCTTCTTGTCGTCAGGCCCGATGAGTCCCATGAGTATGTGCCCATTGACGGGCCGTTAACAACGAATGTTGCTTTTAGCCGAGACGATGCCAATGTCGCATATGTAACCGAATCTGGGTCTGGGTCGTTACTAGCTTTAGATTGGCCTCGGCCTGGGCTTGAACTCAACTTTTCGTGTTAGGGAGATTATCCTCTGACTGAAGCTCGACCGGTGAGGGCAATGTAGCGATCAACAGCGTCGTCCGATGTGGGTTCAAGAGCGGGGCCGAAGCGTCCCGGTCCTCGTAACCCTGCTTCTCTCGGTTTCATCACGTCGTATGCTTCCTCAGCCATAGCTTGGGGAATGCAATGATCAATTGCGGATGCATCAGCGATATCCCACACATGGGTGATGGTATCCAGCCAGATAATCCCGAGAAAATCGTCTACCGTCATCTCGCCGAACGGTGTTTGGACAATTTTTTTAAGGCTTTCTTCATTCCATCGGCCTTCAATCCCTTGTGCATAGTGGGCGGCGAGAGCTACAGGGTCAGAATCTGTTGAGAAGTTTGGGTTATCTGAGTCAACCTGGTCGACCATAGTCATGACCATGGTCGCATGTTCAAGTACGTCTTGGACATTCCACTCTTCGCAGCATGTCTGTTGATCGTGCTTGGATCGTGATGCTACGTCTGAAAAGATCTTCAGGGTATGGCCGTATCGGGCGTGGTTATAGCTAGAAGTTTTTTCGAGAGTGCCTGCTGGTAAGTATGAGTGCTGTGTGCTCATAGTCCTCTTTTCAATACGTAAAGGTGTTTGCTTTGGCCTTTGTCGTTATGAGTGACCCTAGTTCAGCTAGTTGTGCGGATCCTCCACCTAGAAAGTTTTCTAATTGTTTGACCCACAGAAAATATCTATGCACGGGGTAATCAACATCTGCTCCCATTCCCCCGTGCAGGTGTTGAACATCATGGACTACCTTCTGCCCAACTTCTGAAGCCCACCATTTCGCTATGCGTACTTCTTCGGAGGCTGGGTAGCCTGCGTCTAGACGCCAGGCTGCCTGCCAAAGAACAAGGCGCATCGCGTCTGTCCCTATGTAGCAGTCTGCTGCACGCTGCGTTACCGCTTGGTTGTGTGAAAGGGGCCTTCCGAATTGTTCGCGTTCGCTGGTGTATTCTGCCGCCATTTCAGTTGCCTTGGTACAGCATCCAACTGCTATAGCTGAGGTCGCCACATTGATTCTTTCGAGTATCCAGAGAATTGGGAGGTTTCCTTGCCCGAGTTCTCCTAAAGGTTCTGCAGGCACAGCACCACAATCGATTTGGGATTGAAGTTCCCTGTTCGTGGTGATGTTTGTCGTGACAGTTAAACCGGTTGCTTCTCTTTCTATGAGAAACAAGTGAGTGTTTTCTGCGTCTGTTTTGGCTGGCACGACTAGATAATCGGCGATGTGGGCTGCTGGGACGGCGGGTTTAGCCCCGTTTAGTGTCCATTGTCCGTCTTTGCACTGTGCTTCCAATGAGGTGTCGAGTGGGTTGTTGGCTCCCCATTCTTGAAATCCTCCGGTCACAATACATTTCCCTGATGCGATAGCTGGGAGGAGGCGTGATTGTTGTTCCGCTGTTCCGAATTCGACGATGGGAAGCGCCCCCATGACAAGTGTTGGGAGGAGTGGGACCGGAGCGACTGTTCTTCCTTGCTGTTCCAGAACAAGACAGAGTTCAAAAATTCCGAACCCGAGGCCTCCGTGCTCTTCGGGTATCGCTACTCCCAGAATGTTAGCGTTTGCGAGTTCTTTCCATAGGTCACGGTCGAAGCGATCTTCTGTCGTTTCGATTTCTTCTACGCGGTCCGATGGTGATGATCCTTCGAATATTTGGTTGCTGAGTTCCAGTAGTGCTTGCTGCTCTTCGGTGAGGTCGAAGTTCATGTGTTCAGCGCTTCCCTCTGCTCATCCCTAGTCCCATCCAGGCTATGATTTCTCGTTGGATTTCATTTACTCCTCCACCGAAGGTATTGATCTGCGCTGACCGGCCTGCGGCTTCAAGCTCACCACGCAGAATCGCTCCCGGTGAACCGCCACGTACGTGACCGGCTGCCCCGACAACTCCGAGAAGTAAGTGATATACGTCTGATACGCTTTCAGTCCCATACACTTTCGCTGTTGACGCGTGATATGGCTGCAACTCGCCAGCTTCCACAGCTGTAGTCATTCTCCAGTTCATCAGGTTCAGCGCATCTAGCTTTGCCCTGCATTTAGCAAGGTCCATTTGTACCCATGGAAGGTCTATGACATATTGTCCGTTGCTGGTTTCCGTCGCCGTAGCCCACCTCACCACATCGTCATATAGTCGGAAAGAGAGGACGCTCACGGCTGCTAGCCCAACTCGTTCGTGGTTCAATTGGCTTGCGATCAGCCCCCACCCTCCATCTAGGTCACCGACTAGGTTCGTATACGGAACCCGGACTTCGTCATAGTAGGTTGCTGTTGTTGTAGCATTCCCCACTGTCACGATTGGGGTATAACTAAAGCCTTTCGTGTCTGTTGGGACAATAATGATTGAAATTCCCTTGTGCTTCTTAGCTTCGGGGTTTGTCCGGCACGCTAACCAGACATAGTCGGCTTCATTGGCTCCGCTCGTCCACATTTTTTGGCCGTTAATGACCCATTCATCTCCGTCACGCTCAGCTCGTGTGCTCAGAGATAGAAGGTCTGTTCCTGCTCCTGCTTCGCTATACCCGATTGCGAATGTGATTTCTCCGGAGAGAATTTTCGGGAGGAAAAAATCCTTATGTTCTTGGCTTCCCATCTCCATAAGTGTTGGTCCGACAGTATTGAGGGTCACAAATGGCATCGGTGCATTTGCGCGGACAGATTCATCATAAAAGATGAACTGGTCGGTTGGTGTGCGGCCCTGCCCGCCGTATTCCTTTGGCCAGCCAACACCTAACATTCCATCCTTCCCCATTTGGAGGAATAGCTGCCGTCGTATCGGGGAGGTTTCATGAGCTCCGCGGAGACCTTCGCGGATGTCATCTGTCATCAGTCCAGCGAAATATTCTCGGACTTCTTTTCGAAAGGATTGTTGTTCAGGGGTTTCCTCGAGAAACACGTGCCGCTCCATGCATTAAAGATCTACTTGGATTTTACGATACCCCTCTTAGAAACAGGAGCGGATTTTTTTACAAGAAAATCGTGATAAAGGGAATCTAGTTACAGTTCCAGCGGGCGGATGAAGCTTTATAGGGCTTCGTCGCCTTCTTCACCGGTACGGATACGGACGAGTCGCTCTACGCTTGATACCCATATTTTACCATCGCCGATTTTCCCGGTTCGAGCTGCTCCTAGAATTGCGTCAACTGCTTTGTCAGCTTCACTATCTGAGACAACGATCTCTAGCCGGCTTTTGGGAGTAAATGCTACTTTGTATTCAGTTCCTCTATATGTTTCAGTGTGGCCGCCTTGCCTCCCGAAACCTTGGGCTTCTGTAACAGTCATTCCTTGAACCCCAATCGACCCTAGGGCTTCTTTGACTTCTTCTACTTGATGGGGTTTGATCACTGCGGTAATCAGTTTCATCTGAACAGTTTCTCTTTCTCTTCAAAAACTTTTTGAAGTTACTATTACCCTAATCTATCCGCCGGGTGTTTGTGTTTCTAGATTGTTAACATCGCGTTACGAGACTGAGAGAGGCTAGTGAGCTGTAGCGTGCTATTGGGCTCCGTATACGCTTTCTGGCGGAGGAGCGTTTTCTATGCTTGCATGAACTAGGTCGCTGATTTCTTCAACCTTTATTTGTCGATCTCCTACTGATTGGACCGGCCCATGTTGCCATCCATCGCAGACATTGAGTTGCCCTCCTGTTGCTTCAAAGGTTCTGCCGGTTACGTCGCATTCTGGGCTGGCGAGCCATACGACTAAGGGGGAGACATTTTCAGGGGCTTTTTCATCGAATTGTCCCTCTTGAATGTCGTCAGAAGAGTAGAAGATTCCTTCCGTCATGCGTGTTCTCGCGTCGGGGGCTATTGCGTTCACGAGCACTCCGTATCGCCCCCATTCGCTTGCTTGTTGAATTGTTAGTTGTGCTATCGCTGCTTTTGCAGCTGCGTAGTTTCCCTGACCTATCGATCCCATGAGTCCAGCACCTGAGCTTGTGTTAACTATTCTTGCTTGGATATTTTCGCCTTGTTTGGCTCGTTCCCTCCAATGCGTTATGGCATGCCGTGCAGGAGCGAAATGTCCTTTTAGGTGTACGCGTACAACAGTGTCCCATTCTTCTTCGCTCATGCTTGCGAGCATCCTGTCTCGGAGGAAACCGGCGTTGCAAATGAGGCCGTCGAGTACTCCCCACTGGTCAATGGCTTGTTGTATCATCGCTTCTGCCTGGTTCCAATCGGCAACATCGGCATTGTTGGCGATGGCCTCCCCGCCAGCAGTTACGATTTCATCGACAACTGCTTGGGCTGGCCCTGAAGCTGCTGCGGTTCCATCACGTTCAACCCCAAGGTCGTTTACCACGACGCGAGCTCCTTGTTGGGCTAACGCTAGAGCATGGGCTCGCCCTAAGCCTCGGGCTGCCCCAGTGACGATGATTACTTTCCCTTCACACATGCCCATATCGTTACCTGCCTTATCTTTCGTACTTTTACTTTATGCTGCAGCGATATCAGTAACGACTGCAGAGGTTATTTTCTCGAGGTCTTGTGGGCTGATTGGGAAACATGTGTCTGGTGTTCCAGCTGCTGCCCATACTGTTTCGTATTCAAGTAAATCTTTGTCGAGAGTGGTCGGAATCGGCGTTGGGTGGCCAAAGGGCGGGGTTCCTCCGATTGCGAAACCTGTTGCTTCCCGGACTTGCTCTGGGGTCGCTATGGAAAGTGAGTCGATACCCATTACTTTGGCTACGAGAGATTCATCTACCCGGTTTTTCCCTGAAGCTAAAACTAGGTATGGATTCTCTTCGTGGATAAAGACTAATGATTTGACTATTTGTGCGAGTTCACATCCGACGGCGGCAGCGGCATCTTTAGCTGTTCGTGTACCTTCAGGAAATTGTTCAGCTACTACTGAGAAGCCGGACTGTTCTGCCGCCTGGGTGAATCGCTGCATGGCGTCCATTGTGGTTACTTCGCGCCTCGGATGAGTCTGCCGGGGCGCAGTCCGGTGTCTTGGCCCTGTTTTCTGGTTATTTGGCCGGCAACGATCGTATAGTCGTACCCTGTAGCTTCTTGTAAGAGTCGTCGGCCGCCTGCTGGGAGATCGTGAACCATTTTCGGCCCAGAGAGATTCAATGTGGGAAAGTTGATCACGTTTAGATCTGCGCGTTTTCCTTCTTGTATCAGTCCCCTGTCGGTGAGTCCGTAAAGGGTGGCGGTGTCATTAGTTTGCTTCTTGACGACCCATTCCAAGGGAAGTTTCTCTCCGCGAGATCTATCTCTTGCCCAGTGGCTGAGCATAAAGGTAGGTATGGAAGCATCACAGATCATCCCACAATGCGCTCCGCCATCTGAGAGGCCTGAAACGGCTTGTGGGTGGAGGAGCATTTCTCGAATGGCGTCATGGTTGCCGTTGACATAGTTGAAGATCGGCATCATAGCCATGGCATGCCCTCCGTCTTCGAGCATGTAGTCGTAGAGCACTTCGAGAGGTGAAGCGCCTGTGCGTTCGGCAATAGCGACGATGCTTTGGTCGGGTGCTGGTTCATAATCTGGGATTTTTCCGAGGGGGTATAGGCGGTGTGTCATGGCTTGAACGAGTCGGGCCATTCCATCGAACAGGATCGCTGGATCTGTAGGGGTGTCTTCTTCGTCCAAAATTGAGCTTCGGACTTTAGGTTCTTTGAGTTTGGCAACCAGCTCTTCGTGCGGCAAGTGGGCATGGGCTGCGAAGGTTGGCCTCTTCGCGAACGCGTGGTGGGTTTGGAGGCCTATGAGAAGCCCGAAGGGGCGGCCGGCGACTTGGGGGAAACATTGGCTGCCCTGTTCGCTTGACCGGAGGGACTCTTCGAGGAGTTGTTCCCAGAGGTCTGGTTCTGCCTCATTTTGAAGCATGGCAAAAGTGACCGGACGGCCTATGTCAGATGAAAGTTTTTTCATCCATTCCATCTCCGATGGCGCTTTGATGAGGTCTTGTCCGTCGGCTCCGGCTGGTGCTAGTTCGAATACTCCTGTTCCGGCTTCTTGAAGGGCTCGACCCAACCCGTACAGTTCATCTTCTGCAGCAAAGGTCCCGGGGACTGGTTCGCCGTCCATTGCTCTATGGCCGAGGACACGCGATGTAGATACGCCCAGAGCTCCTGCTTCGATAGCTTCGCGTACGATGGTTTTTATTTCTGCGATATCTTCAGGTGTCGCTGGATCATTTTTTGCTCCCCGTTCTCCCATGACGTAGGCGCGTACGGCTCCGTGAGCTATCTGAGTACCGACGTCGATGGCGAACTCTTTTCCATCAAGTGCGTCTAAATACTCGGGGAATGTTTCCCACTGCCAATCCATACCTTCCGATAGTGCGGTGCCGGGGATGTCTTCGACTCCTTCCATCAATTGGATTAGCCATTCTTCTTTACCTGGGCGTACGGGTGCGAATCCTACTCCGCAGTTTCCCATTACGACTGTTGTTACTCCATGACCTGATGATGGTTCGAGTTGACTGTCCCAGGTGACTTGTCCGTCATAGTGGGTATGAATGTCGACAAAGCCCGGTGTGACGATTCGGTTCTCCGCGTTAATAGCATCTGCTGATTCAGCTCCGGATAGATCACCGACTTTTGCAATCACCCCATCTTTGATAGCTACGTCGGCGCCATATGGGGCGGAGCCGGTTCCATCAACGACCTTTCCGCCGGTGATTATGAGGTCGTAGGACAAATCGTCTCTCCTTCTTTACTGGTCCCACTTTACCTTTAGTCATGGCGACCCTAGAAAACGGTGGTAAAAATTTCGTTCAATTCT
>PBIQ01000001.1 GCA_002720485.1 Acidimicrobiaceae bacterium | reverse complement strand
CTTACTTGCGTGGCGGAGTCGGGCAAGTTCCTTTGATGCTTCCATTCCGTCTTGGATTTTTTTTGCTAAACGAACTTCTTCTTCTGCTGTCAGCAGGTCAACTTGTCCTATCTCCTGTAGGTAGAGTGTTGTTGAATCAGCCATCGAGACTGAAGGCTTTCGAAGGAACTTTTGCTTTTTTAGTAAGGTTTTTCGCTGATGCTTCTGGCTTAACTCTTCTTCTTGATCGAGTGGTCCTCCTTCATCAAGGTAGATTCCGCGCTCAGCTAAACCATCACTAATTGATTGGATAAGGTCTTCGCTTAATTCGACATTCTGTAGGCGTCGAACGACATCGTCAATGGTTAAAGACCCTTGTGCCGTCCCTCGTTTAATTAATGCTTCCCAGTCTGAGTCCAGAACAGAAGGAAAGGGAGACGGGTGAGGGCTTTCTGTCGACATCAGCTCTCCCCTTTCTCTTTCGATTGAAGCCACTCTAGAAGATGGTCGGCAGCTTTGGAAAAAGGATCAAGAGAATCGATTAAGTCGCTAAGGAGTTGATGGATCTCAGCAAGTTCTTGCGCTGCTTTAAGATCGCTATTCTTTGTAGCCTCACTAGCAATTTCGTCATGCCAGTGTTTCGCTGTCCAGTAGAGAACTTCAGCAATCGTTGCCGTTACTTTAACATCATCAAGATTCTGCAGTGGTCCCTCCTGATGGAGTTTCTGTAGAAGGCTAGATGCACGCTCGTCGTGTTCTAGACGGCCCTTTGCCTCTTCAAAGGTTATAGAACCTATCAAGGAATTGAAGGTTTCTCGGTGAACTCCTTCGAAGAAGAATTGCTCTGAAATTCGATCAGGCCACAAATTAAGGTTTTCTAGTGTTTGTTGGTTATGAAGTATTAAGGAAAGTGCTCTGCATTCTGCACTATCTAGATTTTCATCACTCTGCCTTCCCTTTGGTTCCTCGACAGCTCGCCGAGGGCGTTCATGAAGATCTGGTGGGGGCTGATCAAAAACTCTTCGGTAATCGTCATCCGGTGGCTCTTGTGGCGGTGGGATCAGAACTTTACGTTTGGGCGTTTTCTCAATCCCATTAAATTTCTCTATTAGATGGCTGTAGGAGAGCTCAGTGATTTCTGCGATTTGCCGAATGTAATCATCATGGATCATTTCATTGTGGTGATCTTTTACAATTTGCAGCATGGTTTCTGCAGTCATACTGCGGCCTTCAATATCATTAGAATTAGCTAACGCCCATATTCGGTCAATCCGCCATCTGAGGAACCGGGTAGCGCTTTCTGTGAGGCTGGTAAGAACATCACAACATACCATTTGCATGGAAATCGNCAGGGTCTTGCCCAGCAGGTANCTCAACCACGGTCAGATTCAAATCGTCCTCTTCTTCCCATTGGGTGAATCGTTCGGTTGCTTTTTGGCCGGCCGAGTCAGAGTCGAAACANAGGCNGAAGTTCTTCGTATANTTAGCAAGTTTCTTTACTTGTTTTTCNGTCATGGATGTTCCGCACGGTGCGACAGCTGTGGGAAGNCCGCATTCGTGNAGGGCAATAACGTCTAAGCANCCTTCGCTAACAATCGTAGAATTTTTGTTCGTGAGNTTTTTTTTCGCCCAGTTCAAGCCGTAAAGAGTTTCATCCTTTGCGTAGATTTTTGAATTAGGGGAATTGCGATACTTTGGGTCACGNCCACCNGGAAGCTGGCGGCCACTGAAGGCAATNGGCTTACCGGAAGCATCAAAGATAGTAAACATAATGCGTTCATCGAAAAAGAAATCAGTTAGTTGACCTTNATACTCTTTNGCTAACCCCGCATCTACGAGCGTTTCTTCAAACCACTGATCGAATTCNCTATCGNNCNTNTCTAACTCTTTTTTGAAGTACGAGAACATTTGCGGTTTAATTTCACGTATTAGGTTGTCTGAGGGTCCTCTTTCCCTANNATATGAATGCCCGATCATGAANGTTTTTGCNTGAACTGATCCAAGATTTCGGCCTTTGAGAAATTTCCTAGCTTGCTGGGCATTCCTATTTTCCATGTNTAGAAGGCGTTTGTGATAGATTTCAGCTGCTTGGGCAACGGCAAAGAGAAGATCGTTCTTTCGATGGNCCCTATCCCATCCGGTGTCTGTTCGGTCGTCGGGACCCCATGTAANTCCNNAGAANNCAGCAAGAAATTCAACTGCATCGGGAAAGTCAANGCTTTCAGCCTCCATGNCGAAATCGNAAATATCGCCTCCTCTNNNGCATGGAAAGCAATAGAAGAGATTCTCAACACAATTTAAAGTCATTGATGGCTTCTGGTCTAGATGGTCAGGGTAAATGCAGCGGGTGACACCCTTTCCAGCACCCTTCTGGACAACTTCGCCGTAACGGCGGGCNAAGTCACAAATGCTTCCGCCGCCTCTGNCCTTATCTATAAAATCCGGAGTCCATCCCATTNGGTAGAACTTACACGAACTTCTAGATTTCGTTCTATTGGAATGCGAACAGTTTTGTTNTTTTACAAGTCAAACAGCGTCTGGCAGGTGATAAGTCGAGCTANAGGTATTCGTGGTGGTGAGCANCTGACATAATCCACGCCNGCATCTACTAGGAATCGTATTGACGCTGGNTCNCCNCCATGTTCGCCGCATATCCCGATTTTGATGNNTGGGTTTACTTGCCTGCTTTGNCTTATTGCTGTTGTGANCAGTTGNCCGACACCNNCAATNTCGAGTGTNTCNAAAGGGCTTTTCTCAAGAAGNNCTTTTTCGATGTACTCGTTNATGACACTNACTTCCACNTCATCTCGGCTGAANCCGAACGTCATCTGNGTAAGGTCATTGGTGCCGAAACTNATGAAGTCGATNTGTTTNGCTAGAGTGCCGGCGATTAGCGCTGCTCTGGGGGTTTCGATCATTGTTCCAACTGGTANGGGTATNGGTGAATTNTTGAGTTCTTNNCTTATCCATCCCAACACGAGGGNTAGTTCTTCTTCGAGNGATACGAGGGGAACCATGATCTCTACTTTTGGGTCACCGCCCTGTGATATGCGTTCTTGAACTGCTGCGATGAGNGCCCGTGTTTGTGTCCGGTAGAGGTCTTCTGTTGTAATGGCGAGTCGTATTCCGCGNAGGCCGAGCATTGGGTTTTGTTCTTCGTTTTCTTCGAGNAATTCATGTANTGGNGCNTCGAGTAGNCGGACGGTGACTGGGAGGCNGTCCATNGGGGNAAGNACATGTTCGAAATCTGNTTGTTGCGCTTTCTNGAGTTCNTCTANNGCNGTTTNTCTTTCATCTGGATCTGTTNCTTTGAGTAGTTGACGGATAANAGGTAGGCGATCNCCGAGGAACATGTGTTCTGTCCGGCAGAGGCCAATTCCGGTAGCCCCTGCTGATCGGGCTTCAGTTGCTTCTTCTTNGGTGTCNGCGTTTGCCCATACTTGTACTTTGCTTGANCTGAGTTCGTCNGCCCATTCGAGGAGGGTTNTGAGTTCATCAGGAGCGGCGGCGTCTGAGATTTCGATTTCTCCTTCGAATACTTCTCCGGANGNCCCATCGATAGAGATGACNTCGCCCTCTGNGATANCCGNTTCTNCNACTTTGATNTGNCCTTNCTCGACTNTGAGNNTTTCTACGCCGCATACTGCTGGAAGGCCTAGTCCTCTTGAGTAGATTGCGGCATGGCTTGCAAGNCCNCCGTATGCAGTNACTATTCCGGCCGCCCATCGCATTCCTGGTTCNTCAGCTGGCCCTGTTTCCATGGCAACCATNATNGCTTGTTCTCCNGCGTCTACGNCTTCGAGGACGGCGTCGACGCTNAGGCAGAGTTTCCCNGATGCAGCTCCNGGTGAAGCTGCTATGCCCTGACATANTGGTTCNNTGGACTNGCCAGTTGCGCTGTCAAAGAGNACNTCGATTAAGTCCTCATCAGTGATGGCNCGGACAGCGTCTNCNCGCGANTNGTTTCCATCTACGNCTTGGTTCACTGCGTCNATGATTTTCTCGGAGGNGTTCACTTCTNTCCTTGATTTTATGGAAGCCGGTCGCTCAGATATTCAACGAGCCGGTCGATGCTAACTCGGTCTTGTTCCATGGTGTCGCGATCGCGGACCGTCACTGCTTGATCTTCAAGAGTGTCGAAATCAATGGTTACGCAGTATGGGGTTCCGAGTTCATCTTGTCGCCTGTAGCGTTTTCCGATGTTTTGGGTTTCGTCATAGTCAGCCATCCAGCGGTCTTTAACAAGGTCAAAGACCTGGTTCGCTAGTGGGATGATTGTGTCTTTTTTGGATAGAGGCAGGACAGCGATTTTGTATGGGGCGATTCGGGGGTCGAACCGGAGAACAGTCCGTAAATCGTCGTTGACGGTTTCCTCATCATATGCAGCTAAGAGGAATGCCATCATTGAACGTGTAGCCCCCGCTGCGGGTTCGATGACGTGGGGGATGTAATGCTCCCCGAGTTCTGGGTCGAAGTAGGTGAGTTTCTCTCCGGAGTGTTCGCTGTGTTGGCGAAGGTCGTAGTCGCCTCGATTCGCGACCCCTTCGAGTTCTCCCCATCCCCACGGGAAGAGGTATTCGACGTCGCTGGTCCCTGAACTGTAGTGGCTGAGTTCATCTTCGTCGTGGGGGCGTAATCGTAGTTGGTCTTCTGGTATTCCTAAATCGATGTACCAATTCATGCGTTCTTCGCACCAGTATTTGTACCATTTATCTGCGTCTTCGGGTGGTACGAAGTATTCCATTTCCATTTGTTCGAATTCTCGTGTCCGGAATACGAAATTTCCTGGTGTGATTTCGTTCCGGAAGCTTTTCCCTACTTGGGCTATTCCGAATGGCGGTTTCTTCCTTGATGTTTCTAGGACAAGTTTGAAGTTCGTGAACATGCCTTGGGCTGTTTCGGGACGTAAATATACTGCATGGCCGGAACCTTCGACCGGGCCTGCGTAAGTTTTGAACATCAGGTTGAAGGCCCGTGCTTCTGTGAAGCTATTAGTCGCACCGCATACTGGGCAGGTTGATGGGTCTTCGAGCTGGTCTTCGCGGAATCGTTCGTTGCATTCTTTGCAATCGACGAGTGGGTCGGTGAAATTTTCTAGATGGCCTGATGCTTCCCAAACTGCTGGTGGTGACAGTATTGAGGCGTCTAAGCCCACAATGTCGTGACGGAGTTGAACCATCGACTTCCACCATGCATCTTTGACATTTCGGAGTATTAACGACCCTATGGGCCCATAGTCGTATGTAGAGCGAAAGCCTCCGTATATATCGGCTGATTGGAAAATAATGCCGCGGCGCTTACATAAGTTGACGACTTTGTCCATTACTTCGCTGTCTGGTTCTGCTGTACCCATGACCTTTAAGGCTAACGCCGTTTCTTGCTGCTCAGGTGTCTATTGTATTCAATCTCTTTAAGAACATGGAGGAACCTCAATCTACGCCTCCCCTACCAAGGATTTATTAGCCGCAAAGAGATTAAGTATCCAGGAGTGTTGTGGTTCGCATTCGTCGCTCCAAAAAGAATTCGAGAGCCTCTCTAGCTATTTTTTCCACTTCTTTCGTCGCTGCTGATTCTTGTTCGTTGAGTGCTTTCCCTAGATGGCCTCCAAGGATGAGGCGCAGGAGATCTACTGCGGAAGTGCTGATCGGTATTCCGATTCTGTGATTTTCGCACATGACTCCGCCTTCTTCGGTTGAGAATGCAACAACATCAGTTCGTCCACAAGCCACGCATTGATCAACTATGGGCCCTGATCCTTCGAGGGCGAGAAGTTTTAAGTAGAAGCCTGGTGTGACAAGTGCTGAATCGTTTCCTTCCAGCGTTTTTAAGGCCCCAAGGAGCATCCTATGTAGCTCCATAGCAGGTTCCACTGGAAGGACAACTTGATCGACTGCTTCCAGCATTGCTATGGCTTTCGTAAGCCTATTGAGGTCTTCGCGTATGGTCCGAAAGTGATCTAGGGTTTCAACTTGCGTGATCAAATCGAGATCACCTTTACCTTTGTGGACCTGCATCGAAACGTGGGTTGTTGGTTCAAGGCGTGAACCAAATTTACTTTTTGTCTTTCTTATGCCTTTCGCTACTGCTCTGATCATGCCGCGGTCTGGACTAATGAGAACAATAATTCGGTCTGCTTCTCGTAATTTATACGTCCGAAGTACGATCCCTTCCGTTGTGTAGTATTTGCTCACAGGGCGCCGAACCGTCTAGAGCGGATCTGGTATTCCGCTACTGCTTTGTGCAGTGTTGTCCGAGTGAAGTCAGGCCAGAAGGTATCCAAAAAGAGAAATTCACTGTAGGCGGATTGCCAAAGGAGAAAATTCGATAGTCTTTGTTCTCCGGAAGTTCGGATAATCAAGTCAGGCTCTGGCATTTTTTTCCCGTAGAGGTACTGCCCTATTTTCTTTTCAGTTATCTGCTTTGGGGAAAGACCGTCTGCAGTCATAGCTCTAAATGCGTCAATGAGCTCTGCGCGACCTCCATAGTTGAACGCGACCGTAAATGTCATTGCCTTGTTTTGTTTGGTCAATTCTCTGGCATCGTTCATGTCTTGGAGAAGCCCTTTTGGAATTCTCCAGTCTTCCCTTCCAATAAACTCAATTTTTACATTTCTCTCATGTAGCTCATCTCTGCGTTTGCGTATTGTTTGTCTATTGAAGTTGATGAGGAATTGCACTTCGTTTTTTGGTCGATTCCAATTTTCAGTTGAGAACCCGAAGACGGTCAGCCATGATATTCCAAGCTCCAAAGCTCCTTCTACACATTCGAATAACGCCTCTTCACCTCTGAGGTGGCCTTCGGTTCTAGGAAGGTTCCTTTGCTGCGCCCATCGTCCATTTCCATCCATTATCACAGCTACATGCTGCGGTATTGCGTTGGGATCAATTCCCAATTTTTTTAATGATGTAGCGCTTAGGGGTTGTACGGTCACACCTTGACGGTATCGCATCCGTGGGTGTTGAGGGAGTAAAGTATCGAGTTTCTGGTGAAATGGTCCACCATTCCTACCATTGTTGGTTCTATGTTTTTATTATGCGATCCCGAGAAGAAGACTGGGCTTCCGCAGTTAGTTATTTCCATGGGAAAGGAACTGCGCCAAAGAGACCTATACGCGTGGGGTCGTTGGGGTTTTTTGTTTCTCTACTTGTAATAGTGACTGTTTTTGTCTTGGTTCTAGAGGTTCTCTAAAGACGCTAGTATCCAAGTCGTTCGATCCGGTCCGGACGGTGCTGCCAGTTCTTGTCAACTTTTACCTGTAGTTCGATGTAGGTGCCCTCACGAAGTTGTTGACGTACAGCGATGCCTACCTTCTTTAGGACTTCTCCTTTGTGTCCGATGACGATGCCTTTCTGACTTTCACGTTCGACGAGAATCTCTACACGGACATGAGGCCATTCCCATTCAGTGACTCGCGTTGCTATTGAATGCGGGAGTTCTTCTCGTGTTACTCGAAGTAATTGCTCTCGAACTAACTCAGCAACGAAATGCTCATCTGACATATCTGTGATTTGTCCGTCTGGGTAGTACTTCGGCCCCTCTGGAACATTTTCACGTAGGTAGTTGAGTAGAGTATCGACGCCCTCACCGGTTTTTGCTGAAACAGGGAAATGCTCTGCGAATGACAAGGATGAAGTGTCTGCTAGTTGTTGAAGTATTTGATTTTTCTTTGCCTTGTCGCATTTGTTAACTACAACAATCGTGGTTGCGGGTAGCTTCGAGGCAATAAATTGGTCTCCTTTCCCAAATGGGCTAGTGGCATCCACGACCATACATACAATGTCGACACCAGGAATTCCTTCTACTGCGCGCTGATTTAGGCGTTCACCGAGAGGAGTTTTGGGCTTATGGATACCTGGGGTGTCGACGAAAATTAGTTGTGTATTTGGCAGGGTCAGCACTCCTCGAATCTGATGCCGTGTTGTTTGGGGCTTGTTGGAAGTGATCGCAATTTTTTCCCCGCAGAGGGTATTTATGAGCGATGATTTTCCTACATTCGGCCGGCCAACCATTGTAATGAAGCCAGAGCGATGAATTGAAGTTTGGCCTATCTCCTGAAGTAGAGAATCGTGTACCTTAGTCTGATTTTGCTCACTATCGTTGTTATCCGCTTCCATTATGATGGCCGACCGGTATCTGTTTTTGGTGAGATCAAGACGCGTGCGATTCTTCTCCCCTGTACACGCTCGACATAGAATCTGTGCTGGTTTATTTCGATTGTTTCCCCGACTGATGGAACATGACCGAGTGAGTTAAAGATAAGCCCGCCGACGGTATTCCACTCGCCAGTGGGTAAATCGATCAGCAAAATAGCTTCTAAGTCATCTAAGACAGCTCGGCCGTTCACTCTGAAGTTCCCATTCGAAAGCCGTTCGATCATAGGGGGTTCGACATCAAATTCATCGACGATTTCGCCAACGACTTCTTCAATCAGGTCTTCGAGGGTTACTAGTCCTGCGGTTCCACCATATTCATCGATGACAATAGCCATGTGGAATGTCTCCGCTTGCATTTCACGTAACAGTTGCGAAATCTTTTTTGCTTCTGGAACGTAGAAGGGTTCGCGCATGATGGTCGATACTTCAGCACTACTTGAATCGTCTCGAAGTGATCTCATTATGTCTTTTGAGTAGATGATGCCTTTAATGTCATCGATATTTTTCCCGAAGACCGGAACCCTGCTGAAGCCATGCTCGATGACGATCCTTGCTGCAGTATCAATGGTGTCGTTGTTAGATACTGCGGTGATATCTGGTCGTGGAACCATAACTTCATGGACGACAGTGTCCCCGAATTCGATAACTTGTTCTATCAGCACGCGTTCTTCTTCGTCTATGGCTTCACTTGCTGCCGCCTCTTCAGCTAATGCCAACAGCTCTTCTTCGGACACTTCGCCTTCTGAAGCCCCATTTGGGATGTTGGCTCCCATCCGAGTAACTATTCCATTGGCTACCCATCTCAGTGGAGGAATAGAGGAAAGTATTTTGACAAGCGGAGCGGCCATCATGGCGCTGCGATCTGGGTGGGCGAGTGCCCAGCTCTTAGGAAGCGCCTCCGCAACGGCGTAGAGTAGCAATAGTTCACCAATAAACGCGCAAATCAGCTGCCATGTTCCCCAATGTTCCAGAATAATTACTGTCATCACAGTTGCTGCACCTATCTGACATGCAAGAACCATAAAAAGGACGGGTGGGAGGACGTGTTCTCGTCGGTCAATTAGATCACGAAGAGTTCTAGCGCCGCGCCTCCCCTCTTCGACGAGTGCTTCAGCACGTGCAGTGCTGACGCGAGTAATCGCTGTTTCGGCGGCTGCTAGAAAAGCTGCTGCTCCGATAGCAACGACGAACGCTATGATCCCAGCTACTTCAGTTTCGTTCATGATTGGTAATGGTCTGCAAGGAGCGATTTCTCACGCTCTTGCATGACTCTTTTTTCTTCGTCTAGGGCATGGTCATGGCCAAGGATATGCAGTACTCCGTGAATGACGAGAAGTGCTATTTCATCTTCAAATGACTTTCCGTGAAGATCTGCATTTTTTCGGGCTACTGAGGGGCAGATAAAAACATCGCCCAGTAGTTTCGGAGGCTGGTCACTACCCGTCGGTGTTTCGTCTATTTCCTGCTCAGGTCCATCTATAGGGAATGCTAGAACATCCGTTGGGCCGGTTTCCCCCATATGCTCGGCGTTAAGATTTGCCATTACCTGCTCGTCAATAAAGAACAACGAAAGTTCTCCTTGTGAAATATCCTCAGTGATTAACGCTTGTTCTGCCAGCATGCGCCATCGCTCAGTTTCTATACCTGCTTCTGCATCATGATGCGGTAAATCTGATTGGGCGATTACTTTCACCTGGACTCTGCTTTTGAAGATTCACTGTTGTATGCGTCGACGATGTCCTGAACGATACGATGCCGGACGACATCTTTACTTGTGAGATGCACGAATGAGATGCCATCAATACCGCCAAGAAGACTTTCAAGCTCATGCAGTGATTGTCGCCCGTTCTGAACATCTATTTGAGTTGAGTCACCGGTAACCACAACCCGAGAGCCAAACCCTATTCGAGTTAAGAACATTTTCATCTGTTCCGGTGTGGTATTCTGCGCTTCGTCGAGAATAACAAAAGCGTTATTTAGCGTTCTGCCTCGCATGAATGCTAGTGGCGCAACTTCAATTGGGCCTTCTTCAACGAGTTGTTCAACGCTTTCTGTATCCATTAGGTCGTGCAGGGCATCATATAGAGGCCGCAGGTACGGATCGACTTTAGCCATTAAGTCTCCAGGAAGGAACCCTAAGCGTTCGCCTGCTTCTACTGCAGGGCGTGTAAGTATAATGCGGCTCACTTCCTTAGCTCGTAAGGCCTTGACCGCCATTGCGACAGCTAACCAGCTCTTTCCCGTGCCGGCTGGCCCTACCCCAAATGTCACAATATTTCTTGATATCGCTTCCACATATCGTTTTTGCCCAAGCGATTTTGGCCTAATCGTTTTTTCTTTAGCACGAAGGATATCTACTCCAAGAATATCGGAGGGTCGTTCATCAGCTAGGACTAGGTCTATTGACTTTCCCAAGCTAGCGGTATCTATGACATGTCCATTTTTGAGCAATGTCACCATCTCTTCAAATAGTGAACCGACCCTAGCAGCATCGGTTCCGCTAATTGAGATCTGATTTCCTCTGGCGTGTATGTCGACTTCGGGGAAGGCGGCTTCGATCGATTTCAGATGTAAATCCCGCTCTCCAAATAAGCCTGTCATTAGCTGATTGTCGGGAATACTAATTTTGACTACAGGTTCATTCATTGCTGTATTAAGGGTAGATCACATAAGAGAAGAAACCAAAAAGATGGCGACCTTCCTTTATGTTGAGTTTTGTGGTTATTCACGTTATGGAAGCACTATGAGTATTTTTCCAGTATTTTTGTTTCTCTCCATGTAGGTGTGCGCTGCGGCTATCTCATGGAAAGGATATTGCGTGTCGATCACGGGTTTGTACGAACCATTTTCAAATTTTGGGGTAATGCGGGCTGTAAATGCTTCGGCGATGGCTATCTTTTCTTCTTTGGATCTACTCCGGAGTACGGTCCCGATTAATGTCAAACGTTTTTGCAGTAAGACCCCTAAGTTAATGTCGCTTTTCCCTCCCCCCATTGCCCCAACTTGAACAATTGTTCCTTGAGCTGCTACGCATCGGAAGTTTCTTTCTAAATAATCACCACCGATTACATCGAGAATTAGATTAACTCCAGTTGACCCAGTCCATTTGTTTACTGCTTCTACGAAGTCTTCATCATGGTAATCGACTGTCAGATCTGCCCCCAGCTGTTCGCATGTCTCGAGCTTTGCTGCTGAAGCTGTCACTGCCACGTCAGCTCCTAGTTCTCTCGCAATCTGAATTCCAGCTGTTCCTACACCCGATCCGCCTGCATGTATTAAGCATTTTTGGTTTGGTTGCAGGTTTCCTTTGTCGATCAGCGCATCAAAGGCGGTGATCCAGACTTCAGGGATTGATGCTGCATCAATAAGTGAGACCCCTTCTGGGATTGGCATAATTTGTCGTTCATCTGTAACGAGGTATTCTGCATAGCCTCCTCCGCCCACGATGCCCATTACTTTTGTTCCAACAGGGTACTTGTTTGCTTCTTCTCCACTGGATTCGATGGTCCCTGAGAACTCAATGCCGGGGATTTCGAATGTTGCTTCTGGCCCTGGATACAAGCCTCTCCTTTGCAGGAGGTCTGCGCGGTTCAGGGCTGTAGCAGCTACTTTGACTAGAACTTCAGTTGGGTTTGGCTCTGGAATGGGCACTTCTTGAATACGGAGGACATCAACATCTCCATACTCGTCAAGGACTACCGCCTGCATCATGACTGGCCCAATAAGTTCTTGGCTGTTTCTCGCAATTCGTACTTTAATACCTTGCCCGAAGCATTTAATGGCAAGGTATCAGCGAAGTGGATATGTCGAGGGCATTTATAGTTGGCCATTTCTTTTCGGCACCATTCTATGATTTCCTTAGGATCAGGTTGTTTCCCAGTTGCTGGGACGACAAATGCGTAGCCTACTTCACCCATTCGTGGGTCTTGAACCCCCACGACAGAAACCTGTCCGATATCTGGATGGGAAAGCATAAGAGATTCAACTTCTGCGGGATAGACGTTAAAACCTCCGTTGATATACATGTCTTTTTTCCTGTCAGTAATTGAGATGTTGCCTTCAGGGTCCATTATTCCTATATCACCAGTATGTAACCAGCCTTGAGCGTCGATAGCTTTTGTCGTTTGTTCAGGGTCGTCGAGGTAGCCTTTCATAATGTTGTAGCCGCGCACAACGATTTCCCCCGGTTCTCCTCTTGGAACCTCTTCTCCCTTCTCATTCACTATCTGCACTTCCATACCTGGCATCGCCCTGCCGGAGGTTTTCGCTATTGTTTCTGGGGGGTCATCGTGCCTGCACATAGTTGCCAATCCAGACCCTTCAGTCAATCCGTACCCAGTGACGACTTTTTCAAACCCTAATTTCTCCCTCATCTGCACAATCATTTCTACTGGAATAACTGCTGCTCCAGTAACTGCAAGTCGTAACGTCGACATATCAAAATTTTCTAAATCAGGATGGTTGAGAATCGTCTGATAGATCGCCGGTGGCCCTGGGAGCATTGAAATCTTATCGATAGGAACTCTATCCATGACCGCGGCAACATCGAAGACTGGATGCGGTAGGATGCATACTCCCTTCATAAGGCATGCCAGAATACCTGCATTCAACCCGAAAGAGTGGAAAAAGGGATTCACTATCAGGTATCTGTCTCCAGCTTGTAGCCCGACTATGTCTGCCCAATCGTTGTAGCCTCGTGTGACCGCCGCATGTGTGAGCATCGCTCCTTTGGGAAGCCCTGTTGTCCCTGATGTGAACATGATATGGCAGAGGTCCTCTCCGGAAACGTTCTCTCTTCGTTTCTGATAGGTGCCGTCTTCTGTTTGCTTTGAACTTTCGAGAAATTCTGCCATGCTGATAGTTCCGCTCTGGGTTTGACCTCGCATAACGATAATTTGGTTCAGAGAGTTTAAATCGTTGGTGCTTTCCAGCAGATCGACATAGTTTATGTCAAGGAAATCGGTCACCGTGAACAGTCGTTTTACATTGGCGCGGTTGAGAACATAGCTGGCTTCTTTTCCTTTGAATCGGGTGTTGATAGGGACGAGCACTGCTCCAACCTCATGTACTCCGAGTGCTGCCACGACCCATTCCCATGTATTTGGAGCCCAGATTCCGACTCTTTCTCCATGTTCTACCCCATTTGCAATGAGTGCGCGGGCCATTTGTTGAACATTCGAGGACAAGTCGTCAAAACTCCAATCGATATCACCGTCTACAAGTGCTTGTGAGGGCCCAAAACGAGTTGCGGCCTGTTGGACTAGGTCGGGGATAGTCTGCTGATCTAGTTGGCCCATGACTTTCTAGCTTAGATCTGCTTTGAGAAAGAAGCTAAGGCAGTGGATGGATTTGCAATTACTGCAGGCCTCTATATGTTCCTCCTGCAACGGGTATGGCGGCTCCGGTTATATATCCAGCCTGTTCTGAGCAGAGGAAAGCAGCTATTTGGCCGAAATCTTCGGCTTTTCCTATTTTTCCGGCAGGAATTGTCTTTGCCAGGTCATGTAGATCTGCGTCTCCGTAAAGACTTGTTACCCGATCGGTTGCATGAAAGCCTGGTTGGATCGAGTTCACGGTGACACCATCTTTTGCGACTTCTAGAGCTAACGTCTTCAGAAATCCCGTTGCTCCTGCTCGAGCAGTGTTTGACAGCATGATATTGGGGATTGGCTGACGAACGGAGATTGAAGTGATTGCTAGTACCCGACCCCATCCTTGCTGCTGCATTTTGGGGACAGCAGCTTTACACATTGCGACAACCGATATCAGGTTGAGGTTAAGAGCTGAGCTATATGCACTGACGTCGGTACTGGAAAAATCGCCAGGAGGGGGTCCGCCGGCGTTTGTGATAAGAATGTCAATACCTGAATCCAAAGCTTCTTCCGCATCGGCGACGAGGGAAGCGGCACCATCGGCGGTTGAAACATCGCTGACAATTGGGATACTTCCAGGTAGAGAAGCTGCTGCTGCTTGGAGGCGTTCTTCATTCCTTCCGGAGATCACTACCGCACATCCAGCCTGTTGAAGGGCAGCAGCGGTTGCATATCCTAGCCCCGCTGATGAAGCGGCCACTAGAGCTGTTCGGCCTGAAATACCTAAGTCCACATTCAAAGCGTACCTACCGATGGAACGTTTTGTATTGATACGGCGCTGGAATACTGCTGTTTCCCGTTTCGTGCTTTAGCCGTGTGCCTTCTAAACTTGGAAGATGGCGAAACGAACCGTGGGTATACGAATGATTGCTGCAATCGTTGTCTGCATGATGGTTGCTTCAGTTGTAGTTCCACTACTGATGTAATAATCACCCAGTTCAGGCTCTAGATAGTTTCAAGTTAGAATCTTGATGTGACCCCAGCCATCGTTTCCCTATCTGAAGCTCAACAGGAATTCCGAGTCCTTGAATATGCGCATAGTTCTGCAGTGAAAAATTATGGGGATGAAGTTATTGAGCAGTTAGGACTGGATCCGCTACATGTTTTCAAGACCCTTCTTGCCCAGTTACACGATGGCGAAGTTGTTGTCGCAGTCGTGCCAGTGGCTTCCTTACTGAATCTAAAAGCACTTTCAAAAGCTGCGAGATCCAAAAAGGCGAAAATGGCTGAAGTTGCAGTAGCTGAGCGGAGAACTGGATACGTAACAGGGGGGATCTCTCCGTTTGGGCAGACCCGCGAGCACAGGACGTACGTTGATCAGTCAGCACTTCTTTACGATGAAATATTTGTTAGCGGCGGCAAACGGGGTCTGGAAATAGCTATTTCCCCTAGTATCTTTGAAGTTGTGCTCGGAGCAACCTTCGCTCCTTTATCAGGAGGATAAAATGAGTAACGCAGAGGACTCTCCGCACCTTCCAATAGAGGATTTTAGAAAATACGGCTATCAGCTTGTCGATTGGCTTGCCGACTACTTTTCTAATATTGACGAAGAACGAATATTACCTGATATAGCACCGGGCGATATTCGCGCCATGCTCCCTGAAACTGCACCCGACCAGGCAGAAAGCATGGACGATATCCTGGCCGACCTTGACCGGATTGTGATGCCGGGAATGGCTCATTGGCAACATCCGGGATGGTTCGCGTTTTTCCCGTCGGGAGTTTCTCCAGTCTCTGTTCTGGGGGAATTTGTAGCTGCTGGGCTAGCAACTCAAGGGATGATGTGGTCAACTGCTCCATCTCCAACAGAGATAGAAAACACGGTCCTTGACTGGCTGGTGGACCTTCTTGGCCTACCACCGGCTTGGCGGATAGACACCGGTCCAGGCGGTGGTGTACTACAAATGAGCGCATCAGATTCAACGCATCTTTCATTAGCTATTGCGAGACACCATGCAGTAGAGGCAGGCTATGCCACGGACTCTTTGGTAGCGTATTGCTCTGAGCAAGCCCATTCCTCAATTGAGAAGGGGGCGCGTATCGCTGGATTCCGTCACATTCGCTCTATTCAAGTGGACGAATCTTTCGCTCTGGACGTTGATGCTCTAAAGGAGCAAGTTGATCTTGATTTAGCTGCTGGCCTGAAACCCACTTGGATCTGTTCAGCGGTGGGTACCACGAGCACGACAGCTATGGATCCGATACGCCAAATTGCTGATATCGCTCAGAGCATCGGCATGTGGCATCATGCCGATGCGGCATATGCAGGTAGCGCCATGATATGCCCTGAATTCCGCCACCTTCAGGACGGAGTGGAGCTTGTTGATAGCTATACGTTTAACCCGCACAAGTGGCTGTTAACAAATTTTGACTGTTCTGTTTTCTGGGCAGCTGACCGGTCGAAATTAACTGATGCGTTAAGCATCCAACCGGCATATTTGAAAAATGAAGCATCGGGTAATCCTGCTGCTATTGATTACCGGGATTGGCATGTCCCACTTGGGAGGCGTTTCCGAGCGTTAAAATTATGGTTTGTTCTTCGCTCATACGGCGCTGAGAAGTTGCGTGAATTTGTAAGGTCGCATGTCGTGTGGGCGGAAGATCTCGAAAATCGACTAGCTGGTGACGAACGGTTTGAGATTATCGCGCCGCGTCCTCTCGCTCTAGTTTGTTTTCGCCATGTCGGGGGTAACGACGTGACCAAATCGCTTGCTGAGCAAATAAACGCAAGTGGAACAGCGTATGTGACGCCTTCATTAATCAACGAAACACAATTTATTCGCGTTTCGATTGGATCAACATGGACTGAACAGCGACATGTTGATGCACTCTGGGAATTGATCGATCTTAATGGGGTACCCTCGTAAACAGAGTTTCGCAGGGTTTTCTATGCAGACAGCTCAGCGAACTGAGCAAACGCTTCGACACGTTCTAGGAATTCCGTTCGGGTAGTGCCAGCACCGCCTAAGGCACTAAGCATTATCGGTACGTGGGTAACGCCTAGGTCGGTTAACTGCTGAATGCGTGTCAAGTAGGTTTCAGGGTCCCATTTCTCTGTGCCGAAATGCCCAGCATCCCAAGGCCCAATAGCGATAGTGGGCTTTCCTTCTCTGTTGTTCTGAGTCCATTTTTCCAGAAGTGAATTGATTCGCTTTTCTAGCGACTCAAGGTCGTTAATTGGGCTGGTTTGCACAAACTTGTCGACGCCTTTAGGGGTAGGCATTGGGATCCAGCCTTGACCGTAGCGAACAACTCGGTCAATTGCATTGTTTGAGTTTCCGCCTACCCATATTGGGGGTGAGTACTGTCCTGCTTGCTGTGTTGGCCTTGGACGAGCTAGGACTTCTTTGGCTTGATACCCGACGCCAGTGATCGACACTGGATCGCCGGCCCATACTTTTTGCATGACTTCGATGTGGTCGTTCAGAGTTTCACCCCGAGTTTCGAATGATACACCAGCTGCTTCAAATTCTTCTTTGAGATAACCGGCGCCAACACCGAGTATCAGCCGCCCTTTGGAAATATTGTCAAGAGTCGCTATGGATTTTGCAGCCAAAAATGGATTCCGGTAGGCGACGATAAGGAGATTGGTCAAGATCTTTAGCCGCGACGTAGCTGTTGCGGCAGTAGCAAGTGCGACCATCGGATCAAGAGCATGGTGACCTCCTGATGATATAAACGACACAGGAGGAATCGGGTGGTCTGTGACGAAAACTCCGTGATATCCCAGATTTTCTGCCTTGGTAGATATTTCGGCAATTGCTTCCGCTGTTCCGAATTCTTGGATTAGCTGAACTTGGTCTGTTGGTAAACCTAATATATATTGCATCTCAACCTCAAAGAATCGTGATGTCGATTCGGATTTCTTCCTACTTATCCTATATTACGGTTAGCTTCTCCCTGCCATTATGTGTCGCCCCATCCGGTTAGGAAATCATCCAGCGGTACCTCGAAAGTGCGTAATGCCATGGAGACCAGTGTGTACTGGCCGATTGCAAAAACGAGGTCCATCATTTGCTGGTCGTCCCAGAAGGACTTAAGGGCATTCCATGTCATGTCGCTGATTTTTTTCTCTTCGAATAATTCGTCTGCTGCGTTGATAATTAGCGCATCAAGCGTTCCCCATCCGGCGCTAGCCCCGATTTTGATCCGCTCAATTTCTTCTTTTGTCAAACCCGCATCAGCCCCGATCAATTCGTGCTGTGCCCACTCATATTCTGACTGGCATAGCCATCCGGTCCGTAGAATAGCGATCTCTCGTTCACGGGCTGGAATAGT
>PBIQ01000004.1 GCA_002720485.1 Acidimicrobiaceae bacterium | reverse complement strand
TGGAACATAAACTGCTTGAAGCGAAGTAATCGACTTTCCTCTTGTCGACGTGATGCGTTCCTGAAGCTCACCCATTTCATCAGCAAGTGTGGGTTGGTACCCAACAGCCGAAGGCATCCGTCCAAGCAGCGTAGATACTTCTGAGCCAGCTTGAACGAAACGGAAAATGTTATCGATAAACAAGAGGACATCTTGATTTTGGACATCCCGAAAATATTCGGCCATGGTTACCCCTGCCAAAGCTATACGGAGGCGAACTCCAGGCGGCTCATCCATCTGGCCGAAGACCAATGCGGCTTTATCGAGAACTCCGGATTCTTCCATTTCTAGGAATAGGTCCGTTCCTTCTCTTGTCCTCTCACCTACTCCGGCAAAAACGGACACACCACCATGTTGTGTTGCAACTCGGTTAATCATCTCGGTGATGAGGACTGTCTTCCCAACTCCCGCTCCACCGAACAGACCAATTTTACCGCCTTCTTTATATGGTGTGAGAAGATCGATTACTTTGATACCGGTCTCGAACATTTTTGCTGAGGGTTCCAGACTGTCAAAATCTGGAGCAGGTCGGTGGATTTCCCATTTCTCATCGATTTCCAGTGTTGAAGCATCTACGTCGAGTGGTTCTCCAATCACATTCCACACATGCCCTAGCGTCACATCACCGACAGGAACTTCTATACCCGATCCTGTATTACGAACAGCTGTTCCTCGAGTTAGTCCATCTGTTGGTTTCAAAGACACAGCTCGGACTCTGCTATCACCAATCTGTTGAGCTACCTCAGCCATGACGGTAGTTGCTTCACCATCGACGATAACCTCGAAGGCCAAAGCTGTATTTATCTCTGGAAGAGCATCTTGAGGAAACTCAACGTCAATCACCGGTCCTGCGATTGAAACTACTCTTCCCTCTTTAAGGGTTGTGTTTGATTCGGTTACTGTCATATCTGCTCCTAGCAAGATTCGAATTGGTTATGAAAGAATTGGTGTTTCGTCTAATAGTTCTGGGGGGGATTCTTGATCGTCGCCATCATCTAGGGCTTCTGCACCACCGACAATTTCCATAATTTCAGTCGTGATAGCATCTTGCCTAGCACGGTTCAATGCCCGACTAAGTTTGGTGATGAGTTCCTCTGCGTTATCAGTTGCCGCTTTCATTGCTCTTTGACGATTCGCGTGCTCTGAAGCTGAGGCATCAAGTAGTGCTGAATAAAGGCGTGATTCCACATACCTTGGTAGAAGGGAAGAGAGAACTCCTTCTGGGGAAGGTTCAAATTCAAAAAGCGCATGGGCTTCTGAGTCTCCGCTACCTTCTGTAGCGACAGTTTCCATTGACTCAAGGGGTAAGAAACGGCGGACAGCCACTCTTTGGGTTCCCATCGATACAAATTCCTGATATGCCAAAATAACCTGATCGACTTCACCGCTGACAAAGATCTCTCGAACTTTTGTGGCGATGGACCGTGCATCTTCATACAGGGGCGTATCAGTCATATCTGTGAAGGATGCTTCAATCTTGTAATTGCGAAACCTGAAATAGTCGATTGCTTTTTTCCCTACAAGAATTAATTTGTAATTTTTCCCTTCGGTCTGTGCTGCCATAATTTCGCGTTCAGCTGCTCGGATAACTGCGCTATTGTATGCGCCAGCTAAACCGCGGTCAGAGGTAATGACGACGAACCCAATTGATTCAATTCTTTCTGCTACTCGCAATAGTGGATCGTCAGCGCCGACACCACCCGCAGCTAGGTCCTCAATCACCCCAGTCATCTTTGTGGAATAGGGCCGTGCAGCATTAGCGCGCTGCATTGCTTTAACCACACGGGTAGCAGCTATGAGTTCCATCGCCCTCGTGATCTGTTTGGTCGATTGGACCGAATTGATCCGCCGTCGGAGAACTCTCTCTTGGCCGCCGGGCATGCTTAACTTTCGCTGTCTTCGCCCCGAGCTATATCGACCTCGGGAAGGGTTGTTTCTGAATCAACGGTTTCGGTTTCTGCATCAGGTTGTTCTTGAGCTTCCACGCTTACTCCAGATGGTCCTGCTGATCCTTCAAAGCCTTCGGCATAGCCTCGGATAATCGATTCGAGGGCATCTTCATCTACTGTTCCTGAAGAAACTATCTCAGAGAGAAGTCCCGAGTGTTGACTTCGAACAAGATCGAGCAGTCCTTCTTCGAAACGCTCCACATCTTCGACTGAAATTCCATCAAGATACCCTCGTGTACCAGCGAATAAGGATACTACTTGCTCTTCAACTTTCATTGGCGAGTTGATCCCCTGTTTCAGTAGTTCTGTGAGGCGGTAACCTCGATCAAGTTGAGCCTGCGATACAGCATCGAGGTCAGAACCGAAGGCAGCGAAAGACTCAAGCTCTCTGAACTGTTGTAGGTCTGATTTGAGCGTACCAACTGCGGTCTTCATTGCTTTAATTTGAGCTGCTGACCCTACACGGGAAACAGAAATACCCACATCCACAGCAGGCCGGACACCTGATTTAAAGAGGTCGTCTTGGAGGAAGATCTGCCCATCGGTAATCGAAATTACATTGGTTGGTATGTATGCGGAAACGTCACCAGCCTTTGTCTCGATCACTGGAAGAGCGGTCAGACTACCTGCACCAAGGTCATCACTGAGCTTCGCTGAGCGTTCTAGAAGTCTACTATGCAGGTAAAAAACGTCTCCGGGATAAGCTTCTCGCCCTGGTGGCCTTCTAAGGAGAAGTGCCATCTGGCGATATGCTTCTGCTTGCTTAGACAGATCGTCGTAAACGACGAGGGCGTGCTCTCCGTTGTCCATCCAGTGTTGCCCTATTGCGCAGCCTGCGAATGGCGCTAGGTATTTGAATGGAGCTGGATCAGATGCGGGAGCAACTACGACTACCGTGTAGTCGAGGGCCCCGAATTCTTCTAATGTGGCTACTGTTTGTGCAACTGTCGAGGCCTTTTGGCCTATTGCAACGTAAATACATTTTACTCCGAGGCCTTTTTGGTTGATTATGGTGTCAACGGCGATTGTGGTTTTGCCTGTCTTTCGGTCACCAATAATCAATTCGCGCTGGCCTCGTCCGATCGGAATCAGNGAGTCAATTGCCTTNATGCCTGTTTGCATAGGTTCGTGGACTGGTTTACGGCCAGTTATNCCGGGTGCTTGGACTTCCATTCGGCGAGATTGAGCTCCGGAAATCGCCCCTTTNCCNTCGATGGCCTCTCCNAGAGCGTTTACTACCCTGCCGAGCATGGNGTCACCTACGGGCATCGAAAGAATTTCACCAGTAGAACGNACTGATTGTCCTTCTTCAATNCCTGTAGCCTCNCCTAAGATAACNGCACCTATTGTGTCNTCATCNAAGTTAAGAGCGAGACCNATAATGCCNCCGTCAAATTGAAGCATCTCATTTACNGCCGCATTNGGGAGTCCGGATATGCGCGCNATGCCGTCTCCGACTTCAACNACGCGNCCTACCTGCCCGGANGCAACNTCCGGTTCAAAACCTTCAAGGTTTTTACGGATTGCTGATGCTATATCTTCTGTATTTATTGTGAGCTCTGCCATATNTAAAATGCCTCTCGGAGCTGCTTGAGNCTTGTNCGTACGGTTCCNTCTATTACNTCATCTTCTATTTGAACTAATAGACCNCCCATCACTGATTCATCAATGATGACTTTGATTTCCACTTCCTTTCCAGTCGCTGACTGGAGTGAAGAAGCTAGCCTTNCCTGTTGGTCCTCGGTTAATTCAATTACGGAATAAACCTCAGCNACGGCTTTAGCTCGAGAAGCAGCACCTAATGCNACTACCTCGTCGGCGATACGNTNGATATCGCCTCCCCTTCCAGCAGCTACGATCATCGAAATGACCGCTGTTGTCGCTGGNGTTGCCTGACCNCCGATTAGATCTTCAACGATCTGTTGTCGGCGGGCGGCNGGGATTTTNGAATCACTAAGNGTGCGNCGAAGGTCATCTGAACCTTCTNCAGCACGGGCGAANCGNAAGAGTTCATCTTCCACTTCTAATCCTCCGCTNTCNGCAGATGCTACTGCGAGCACTGCTTCGGCATATTTGGTGATTCGATCTTCTGACATNAGTACCTCATCCGNNCTNAGTCTGAACCGACTTGGTCNATGTAGTTTTCTATGAGNCGGGTNTGAGCTTCTGCATCGAGATTCGCCTCAACGACTCTNTCAGCAGCNCCCACTACGATGTCAGCTACNTCNGCTTGAAGNTCNCTCATNGCTCGCTCACGAGCNGCTTCNAGNTCNGCAGCTGCTTGNNTTCGCATTTCNGCTATNTCNGATTCNGCTCGTTCCTGNAGATCGGAGCGTAAGCTNTCGGCTTGCTGTCGGGCTTCNTCNATAATCCGAGATGCCTCTGATTTCGCGTCNGCTAATTCCNCTTCATACTGTGTNTTGACTGCCTGNGCATCAGCTTTAGCCTGATCAGCTTGATCAAGNTCGGATGCGATTTTCTCAGAGCGNTCATTCATGATTCNCTTAACGGCCGGGAANCCTTTCCACATCATTAGAGCAAGAAGCACNAGAAACGCTCCACCNCCCCATATNACTTCCTTCAATTCAGGCATAATATAGTCNGGNGCNTCTTTNCACTTTTTCTTTATGTCTTTNAGAAGCTCTTCATCGTGGAGNGCAGCATGNTCACCATCGTGTCCNTCAGCATGNTCACCACTNTGGCTATCACCATGATCNCCACCTAGGTATCCTTTTTCTTCTAGCCACTCCGTTAAAATNCACTCTTCCGCNCTCGCTCCAGCTGCGGATGCTGTTCCAGCCATCCCAAATGTNAGGAGGAGAGCTCCGAGTGNCGAAGCTACAAATATTCGTTTTTTCATGGGTCTCCTATGGAAGCAAGAGGATAAATACAACGAATCCGATTAGGGCGAGCGCCTCTGTAAAGGCGATCCCTAAGAACATCGTTGTCCGAGCGGTTCCNGCAGACTCTGGTTGGCGGGTCATTGCATCAATCGCTGCTGCGACGACAAGGCCGATACCAACTCCTGGTCCGATGGCCGCTAGGCCGTAGCCCAAACCAGCACCGATGGCTTTAAGGCCTTCAGTGTTATCTGTTACCGCTTGGGCGAGGATACTGTATGTTGTTGCTAAAAGGCTGAGCACTTTTACTCCTAGTGTTCGGGGTGTATGGCACCGCCCATGTATACGGCGGTGAGNATGGTAAAGATGAAGGCTTGGAGAAATGATACAACAATTTCAAAAGCCGTCATAATAACCAGCATGGCAGCTGGTGCGATAGCACCAACGTAAGTACTGTCCCACAGCGTAGCTGAGAGAACAGCGAATGTAACGAGAAGGAGGTGGCCGGCNACCATGTTGGCCCACAACCGAATCGCTAAAGAAAGAGGTCGGATAATAAATACCGAGAANAACTCTATAGGNGTCACAATGAGGTACAAGGCTTTGGGGACACCNGGAGGGAAGAGACTGTTTTTNATATAGCCGAAGAAACCTTGNTTCTTNACTCCCAAATAGTTGTAGATGACCCAAACCATTAATGACAAGGCAAGAGGAACTGACATNTTGGCATTAGCGGGGAATTGGATAAANGGTACTACTTCGAAAATATTTGAGAAGAAGATNAAGAAGAACATTGTTGTTAGGAACGGGACATACTTCTTTCCGTCCGCNCCCATTGTCTGCATGACGATNCTGTCTTCNACGAANTTAATGCCGCCTTCNGCNACNTGNGACATGCCGCTAGGNACAAGNCTTTTCTTTGANCCNGCTGTNAGNAANACCCAAAGGGTTAGGANNAGGGCAGCNAAATANATCAGTACTGTTTTATTCATTGCTAGAGGAGTTCCCTNAAAAGCAAAGTCAGGCCAATAGAANAGCTGGCTAACTTCAGGAAATTTCAGCGCAAGNATNTTCACTTANTTCTANCCCTTCCCTTTGTTTTCGCCTGTNCGNGTTCCNACACCNGGTTTTAANCCCGGATAAGCAAGCGTTGCAGAAATATAGCGCGTTTCCCAAATCAAAAGGGCTAAATGTGAAAAAATTAATANGGCNCCGAATGGGATGACCTCAAACCANTTTTCNTTTCNTATCGGTACGACNACTGCNGTNAGNANNCCCATTCGGAANACNAANCCTGCTAGCACTGCGCCCATGAGAACCTGTGGGGAGATNTTTACTGCCCANTCNATGATCCANGCGCCCATNAGAAANTTGATGAGTACCAANCCAAGGCCAATTCCACCGCATGCCAGTCCATTGANNCCCCAGAAAATNAGACANAGNGCAAGAAGAATNGGNGAGATNATTAGCCCTCTTNNNAAGAGGTCTACTGCNATCTNACGTTCANGNGTTTGGTGNTCNCCTCCGGNACTNGATNGANNTTTCACTCACTGGTNTTTCCTTTTGCATTTGGTAAATNCGCTTCCAGTTNTTTCATACGTTCAGTGTAGGTGNACCAAAGTTTCCAAATCTCATANANNCCGACANNCCCTCCNAGTATNAAAACANANANGGGGCCGACNCCCGTCCANCGNTCGATAAGGTATCCCAGAAAAGCAAANGCGGCTGGNGTNANTACNAGCTCNAACGCTGCNGTTACGCCNTCTTCTGCATCTGCTAAAGCTTTAATTGGATTTGCCACAATTATGGGGCCTCGCTTTTTTCGATTTGTTGCTAGTCAAACTTTGATGGAAACTACTGCCTCGAGTCAATCTACCACTTGTGTCGATTTCTTTGCCATTGAGACGGATCAATATCTCGATGATTCTGTTGAAGAAATTAGTGTCCTATTTCCTCTTTATCCCGACCTAGCTATTACCATTCAGCAACTGGCCAAAGTGTTTCGGGAACGAATACACTTTTACACATCACGGGAGTTCATATGGGAAGCGAAGAAAAAATATCTGATGTTTCAACCGCTTTCAACACAGCACTGGACGTGATCAGCACAAGCGAACCTACTATCGCAGATCACATCCGCGGAGAATTGGGTAATCAAAGAAGTCAGCTGAAGCTAATAGCTTCCGAAAATTATGCTTCTCCTGCAGTTCTACTCGCAATGGGCAATTGGTTCAGCGACAAATACGCCGAAGGGACTCCGGGCCATAGATTTTATGCTGGTTGTGAATACGTCGATAAGGTGGAGACACTTGCGAGCGACCATGCCAAAGAATTGTTTAACGCTAACTACGCTTATGTTCAGCCTCACTCTGGCATCGACGCTAACTTGGTTGCGTTTTGGTCCATTCTTGCTCACAGAATCGAGGCTCCTTTTCTAGCGTCCCATGACAAAAGGCACGTCAACGACCTGACCGATTCTGACTGGGAGACTTTACGAACATCTTTCGGTAATCAACGAATGATTGGGATGTCTTTAGACGCTGGTGGTCATTTAACACATGGATTTCGTCCAAACATATCTGGAAAATTATTTGACCAGCGATCGTACGGGGTTAACCCAGAAACTGAAATGCTTGATTATGCAGAAATTGACAAATTGGCGAAGGAGTTCCGCCCTTTAGTTGTCGTTGCCGGATATTCTGCCCATCCGAGGAAAGTCAACTTCGCTAAAATGAGAGAGATCGCCGACTCCATTGATGCAACATTCATGGTAGATATGGCTCACTTCGCTGGCCTTGTTGCAGGAAAGGTATTTGTCGATGACTTCGACCCTATTGCAAATGCCCATATAGTCACTTCCACTACCCATAAGTCTCTTCGTGGCCCTCGTGGCGGGATTGTCCTGTCAAACGAAGAAGATTTATCTGAATTCATCGATAAAGGTTGCCCTATGGTTCTCGGGGGGCCGCTGGCGAACGTTATGGCTGCAAAAGCTGTAGCTTTTGCCGAAGCGCTCCGTCCAGATTTCAGAGAGTACGCGAGTAACGTCGTTAACAACGCTTCGGCGTTGGCTACAGGAATCGAGAAACGTGGCGGTCGGCTAGTAACAGGCGGAACAGAAAATCATCTTGTGCTGGTCGATGTTCGGACGTTCGGGCTTACCGGCAGGCAGGCGGAAAGTGCTCTTGAGGAAGCTGGGGTTGTAGTCAATCGGAACTCAATACCATTTGATCCAAATGGTGCTTGGTATACGTCTGGAATCAGATTGGGAACTCCGGCACTTACAACCTTAGGGATGGGCGAAGACGAGATGGATGAAGTAGCAGACATTATCTGCTCTACGTTGAAGGCAACTGAACCTACTAACACTTCATCAGGAGAACAATCACAGGCGAACTATACCCTAGCGAACGAGACTCAGGTCAGTAACCGGGAAAGAGCTGGAGACCTATTGCGAGCAAACCCTCTTTACCCTGATTTGAATCTGATCTAAGCGCCCTAAAGAATCTTGTTTATCTTTTCAACGCGCTGTAGATGCCGGCCTTCTTGAAATTCTGATTTCAAAAAAATATCTAAAGCTTCTTTAGCAACCTCAGGTCCAATAAGCCGTTCACCTAGGCAGATGATATTTGCATCGTTGTGTTCTCGTGAAAGGTGAGCAGATGTAACATCATGAATGGTCGCTGCGCGAATACCTGCGATTTTATTTGCGACCATGCAAACACCGATACCGCTACCGCATACCAGTAGACCAAATGATGCTTCGCCTGATGCAACAGATTTTGCAACGGTTTCAGCGAAATCGGGATAATCCACCCGTTCATTGGTATAAGTCCCCAAATCTAAAACATCATGGCCCCTTTCGGTTAGATGTTCTATGAGCAATGTCTTTAAAGAGAACCCACCATGATCACATCCCGCAGCAATTGTTGCCATATGTATGAAAGTAGTGCGTAGTTAGGCCCTATGGGAGGTATTTACTAGAAATGTATGTAGAAGTGAGAGGCGGGGCTATTCCAGAGATGTGATAATCATTTTTTCTGTGATTGGCCCCTCACGAAGGATTTGAGGAACCGGTTGAGTCAGATCGACTAAAGTCGACGCTAAGCCGTCTTTCAGCGGGCCTCCATCTGCGATTAGGTCAACGTTAGGGAGCATATCTGCAATCTCGGACGCAGTTTCTGGAGTTTCCTTACCATGAATGTTCGCACTGGTCGCTGCTAAGGGCCCCAGATCGTTTGCGATTCGTCTGACCAAGTCATTATTAGGACATCTGACGGCAATAGTGTTTTCTGCGCTAGCTATTAGTGACATGCTGGGAGAGGGGCTTGGAAGTATCACGGTAAGGGGCCCTGGCCAGAATGCTCCTACTAGAGTTTCCAAGATTTGATTCTGAAATGAACTGACATATGGAAGCTGTTCTGTGCCTGATATTAGAAGAGGCAATGGCATGGAATCTGGGCGCATTTTGAGCGTATAAATTTTTTCAATCGCGGCTTTTTCGTTTGGTAATGAAAAAAGCCCATAAACGGTATCGGTTGGAAGAGCAACGACCCCACCGCTAGTAAGTGTTTTCTTGATTCTAGATTCTAGGTCGGTTGGATTATCAGAAATTCGTATCAGTTCCATCGTCCCACTACTCCTCGATCACGTCCCGATAAGTCTTGAAACACTTGGACATCGGCATACCCCCGACTAGACATCCGTTCGCTGATACCGGCTACGTGATGTGGGGCCATTTCTAACACTAAAGAACCTGAATCATCGAGCCACTCTTCAGCTTCATCAATAATCAACTCAAGGTATTCGGTGCCTTTCTCGCCTGATGCTAGAGCTATCGGCGGCTCCCAATTCCTCACATTGGGGGGGAGGGTCTCCATTTCGGATGTAGAGATATATGGAGGATTGGAGACAATAACTGAGAAGGATTTCCGGTACTCGTTGGGGAGGGCCGCAAACCAAGAGCCTTGGTAGATGGCGACGCGTGTCCCATGGATTCCGAGTCCAGCTAAGTTTGCTCTGGCTACTTGAAGAGCATCAGAAGAGACATCTGTTAGGACAACTTCAACGTTCTCGGTCTCCGCAACTATCGATAGCCCGATAGCTCCTGACCCTGTCCCTAGATCGGCGACCAATTTTTTATCTTTGTTGGACTTTTTGTCAAGCTCAGCTACAGCAACACCAGTTACGATTTCAGTTTCTGGGCGTGGGATGAGGACCCGATGATCAACCATGAGGTCAAGGGTTCGAAATCCCCATGCTCCGCATACGTATTGAAGGGGTTCATGTTGTAAACGACGTTCCACCATTGCATCGAGATGAGCTACACCTCTTTCTGTCGCTTGCTGCTCCAGCCCATGCGCGAGAGATCCGCCGCTGTATCCGGAAGCTGTTTCTATTATCCTTCGGGCTTCATTTTCTGGATTTTCGAATCCTGCTAATCGGAACGTTTGGGTAGCTTCGTTAAGAAATGCGCTCCAAGGACTTGCATGAGTACCCTCATCGGGCGTCTGACTACCCTCATCTTTTAGCTTGATCATTCCGCAGTTTTCTCTAGTTCCATAAGCTGCTCGGTTCGTTCATGTTCTGCTAATGCGTCTACAACTTGGTTGAGGTCACCCGAAAGCACATGCTCGAGTCTGTAAATTGTTAGGCCGATTCGGTGGTCTGTGATCCTGTTTTCTTTGAAGTTATATGTTCGTATCTTCTCAGATCTGCCGCCACCGCCCATCTGTCCTTTACGAGTAGCGGACTGTTCTGCTTGAATTCGTTCTTGCTCCGCTTGGAGTAGACGTGACCTAAGGACGACCATTGCGCGGGCTTTGTTTTGCAACTGGCTCTTCTCGTCCTGCATAGAAACCACTATCCCTGTGGGTTTATGTGTAATTCTCACTGCGGAATCGGTTGTATTGACCGACTGGCCGCCGGGCCCCGAAGCTCGGAAGACATCTATTTGCAGATCTGACTCTTCGACTTGGACATCAATCTCATCAGCCTCAGGCAGCACCGCAACCGTCGCTGAAGAGGTATGAACTCTTCCTTGAGCTTCCGTTACTGGAACTCGTTGAACACGATGTGGGCCACCCTCATATTTCATTTGGCTCCATACGTCCGACCCTTTGAGTAGAAACGTTATTGAAGTGAATCCTCCGATATCTGATTGCTGACTAGTTAGAACTTCAAGAGACCATCCTTTTTTACCTGCGAAACTTGAGTACATTACGAAGAGGTCGCGAGCAAATAGGTTTGCTTCTTCCCCACCCTCAGCTCCTCGTATTTCCACTATTACGTTCTTGTCTTCATTAGGGTCTTTGGGGATTAGAAGTTCGCGTAATTTTTCCTCTGTTTCATCGATAGCCGACTGAAGATCATTCATATCTTGACGGAGGATGTCTCGTTCTTCCCCTACAGCTTCACCAAGTAGTTCTTTAGCTGTGCTGAGATCCTCTTGAGCTTTTTCTAGATCACGGATGCACTGAACGATTTCTTCGAGTTCGCTATAACGTTTTGCTGCTTTTGCATAGGCCCGCTGGTCAGATAGTAAGTCTTGATCTCCAAGGCGATCTTGAAGATCTAGGTACTCTTGTTCAAGTTCAGCGTAATGATCTGCCATGATGCGAGACTACTGGCAGTATCACTGATAGATGGGATCAAATGAGCAATATTCGCTAAAACACTGATTTTCACTGATTTTGTGAGTATTCGGGCCAGGGTGCTGTGATTGAAATAAATGTGGGGCTTACTAAGAGGTGCCTTGCTTGCCGGAGAATCACTGGATGTTGATCCTGTTCAGGAATGAGAAGCAGTAGTTCATCGGGACTATGCCGGATTATTTGACCTGCGGCATGTGGCACTAGGGTTAAATCTACCCCTGTTGCGGATAAGACCAAGGTCGTAGAATCTTCTCCTCGGCTTATTGCGGTGCACGGCGAATTCTTGAGCGCTTCATATTCAGGTAGAAGTGATTCCACAAACATTAATTCCTGCAAATCAATTAACGCTGGGTTAGAGACAGCTTCGGACATTAGCCATCTAGCTCTTCCTAGACGGTTCAAAGGGTGAGGAGAACTTTCTTTATTACGGAATTTTTTAATCGTGGATATAACTTCCTTCAGATGTGTTTCAGGTTCTTCATATTGGAAGAGGATACTGTTCGCATTTTGGTCATAGTCCCCTACCCCTATATTGATTTGGTAATTATTGCTCTCATCTTTGCTGAATCGAGCAATTTCTATCCCCCGAAATTCAGCTCTATACGTTCCATATTCTTCAAGTATGTAACATTCTAATTTTTCGAGCTTTTGAGCAAGTTGCCTGACCTCTTCTGGGGCTTTTTCTTTGAGGTAAGAAGGGGCTTGGGGATGTTCAACTAGGGATTTTCCATCTGTGAGCCAAAGATGGATATCTAAATTAAGGCCGCGAATTTGCATAGCTAGCATAGGGTCTTCCTCGTCCACAATAAGGTGGATTTCCATCTCAGGGAGGATTTCCTTTTGAGCAAGTACTACAGCAAGTAGCGATATTTCAGATGCGATTGAGTACGCTATCATCCGCGAGGCATTACACAGCAAAGCACCCGACGGGAAGCCGTGTTCGGCATAGACGTCTTCTTTGCCAAGAGCCGAAGCGAAACTCCTGAGCTTGGTGAGTACCAGTGAGGGAAACTGAGGATTATCTCTCATGATCCAGAGTCAGGTAGTTGTAAATAGGGCTATTCCTCAGCGGCGTCAGCCTGTCGCTTTCTCTTTCCATAGCGCTTTTCGAATCTTTCGACACGACCGGCTGTGTCAACGATAGTCATGGTTCCTGTGAAGAAAGGGTGGCTCGTGGAGGAAATAGGAACTTTGGCTAGAGGATACTCCTGCCCATCTTCCCATGTAATTGTCTCTTCCGTTTCAATGGTAGAACGGGTGATCCATGACTCGCCAGAAGACGTATCTTGGAAAACGACTGGCCTATATTGTGGGTGAATGTCAGATTTCATAATTAACTTCTCTACATGGGGACTATTCGAGGGTATCGGGAGAATTCAATTCATACACGCACTACCGAAAGATAGTACTTTTTAGTTTGTAGAAGCTCAGAGTCCCTCTAAGAGCTGGACATTGTCTTCAGTCTCGCCGATCTTCGCAAGGAAGTATTTGAGTTCCGCTAAGCGATCACTGTCATCTGAGGATTTCTTTAGCTCTTCGCGAAGTTTAACGTTTTTAGATAGTTCTTCGCTTGAGTAAAGAGACTCGAGATTTTTTGTTACTGTCTTTCGGACATTGATCCCTGGGAAAAGCTGAGCGTCAACTGCTTCAGAGCATAAATGAAGCTCCATTGTGCTTCCGCCTTGAAGTTCGTTCATCACAAGTTCATCTACTTTTGATTGGGTTTCAGATAGAACGGTTGCAATGACTGTTAGAGAACCGCCTTCCTCAACTTTGCGGCCAGAGCCGAAAAATCTTTTAGGTGGATATAGTGCCGACGCATCAAGGTCTCCGGAAACTAGCCTCCCGGACCCTTGCGAGACAAGGGTGTAGGCTCTCGCAAGATGAGTCATTCCATCCACGATCACGACCACATCTTCGCCAAGCTCAACCATTCGCTTTGCACGTTCAATGGTGAGTTCAGCGATGGCGATATGTTCTTCGGGGGGTTGGTCGAACGTAGATGCAACTAGGTCAGATCGGGTTAACCAGCGTTTCATCTCTGTAACTTCTTCTGGGGGTGCATCAACAAGAAGCATCAACAGTTTGACCTCTGAGTAACTTGTTTCTATCGACTGTGAAATTTCTTTTAGAATTGCTGTCTTTCCAGATCTGATCGGAGCGGCAAGAAGAGCTCTCTGACCTTTAGCGATTGGTGAAAGTAAGTCGATTGCTCTTGCAATCGTGTTTTCAGGGTCTTCCGGTCGTTCAAGTTTTAATCTAGTATCTGGAAATACTGGTGTGAGATCCGTGAAATCTGGGCGTTCATGCATGCTGGACGTATCGGCCCCGTTGATTGCATCGAGCCTAAGCATCGCTGGATTTTTTTCTGACCTATTTGCCGGACGATAGGCCCCGATAAGATGGTCACCTTTTCGTAAACCGTATTGGCGGACAAATTTTACTGGCACATATACGTCATCACGACTTGGGAGAAAGCCATTGACACGCAAAAATCCGTACCCGTCTTCTCGAAGATCCAAGTAGCCTTCGGCTTCGACGGGTTCTCCTGACCATTCCTCCATGCCCTCGCGACTTCTCCCCCGCCGGCGCCTAGTTCTTCCTGTTCCTTCTGGCTGATCATCTTCGCTGGACTGTCCATTGTCACCATTTGCCTCAGCACGAGCATCGGCCATGGGATCAGCGGAGTATCCCTTGCTTTGTGGCTGTTTTTGCTGCGCTGCGTCTTGTTTCTCAGTATCTTCGGCGCTGGTGTTTTGATCGCTACTTGGATCCTCGTTGGCAAGTTCAAGAATAAGATCTATGATCTCTGATTTTCGAGATCTGGAGGATGGTTTTCCTCCTAAGGCCGTAGCTATTTGGATCAGAGAATCCTTGTCTTTGGATTCTAGGTCTGCTCTATCTGCTTCATTTGTGCTCATTGCATCCATACCTGTCACAGAAATTTCTGTTCACGTAGTTCATTATTATTTTGGTTTTAGCCGCTGACGAGTTCCACTAAAGCTGTTTCAGGAGAAACAAGAAATACTTTAAGTTGGTATCTCGCATGAGATCTCGTCAACAGTTGAAACTGTATCGTATTTGATACCAAATAAGCAACAGTAAATGCCAGATAGGTGAAACTGGGCTTATATCCGGACTATTTTCTCTATATAGGACCTGACGAGGTCATAATCATTTGGTAGCACAGAGTAGTGCTCCGTTCGATCATAGAGATCCTGGAGGGAAGTTGGCAGCTCAGGTTTCTTTCCTGTTGCTTTAATGACGGCTTCGGGAAATTTTCCAGGGTGTGCTGTTCCTAAGCATACAAGTGGGTTCTCTTCTGAAGTACGTCTTTCTTTTCCTGCGGCGATACCCACAGCTGTATGCGGATCAATCAGCTCTCCTGTTTCTTTGTATATTTCCGCTATGGTTCGAAGTGTTGCATCATCGTCAATTCGGGCACTGGACCATTTTTCTTGAATCTCTTTTAGCTCTTGGGGCGCCACATCGAGCACTCCGGAGCTGCGAAATTCAGCCAGAGTCTCTTTCACTGCGGTTCCGTCACGGTTGTACATTTCAAAAAGAAGGCGCTCAAAATTACTTGGAATTTGAATGTCCATCGAAGGTGAAAGAGTAGGAACGACGTCCGTTGCAGTCATCGACCCACTTTGAAAGAACCGATGGAGTACTTCGTTCTGGTTTGTTCCTACGATGAATTTAGAAACTTCTAAGCCCATGAGATAGGAGCCGTATCCTGCGAAAATGTTTCCGAAGTTTCCGCTTGGTACTGAGAACTCGATTTGGCCGTCTTTGCGTCCGAGAGTAATTGCAGCCCACCAGTAATATACGATCTGCGCCATGACACGAGCCCAATTAATTGAGTTGATCGCTGAAAGGTTTTGCTCGTTTCTAAATTTTGTGTCGAGGAACATCGCCTTTACGAGATCTTGACAGTCATCGAATGTTCCTTCAACTGCTATGTTGTGGACGTTCGGTGATTCAACTGTGGTCATTTGACGACGCTGGACTTCACTTGTCCGTTTGTGTGGATGAAGAATGACGATATCTATTGTCGGTCGATCTCGGCATGCATCAATCGCCGCCGATCCAGTATCACCTGATGTGGCTCCAACAATTGTTATTCTCTCTTGTCTTTTAGATAACTCGTAATCGAACATTTGGCCGACAAGCTGTAAGGCTAAGTCTTTGAATGCAAGCGTAGGTCCATGAAATAGTTCCATGAGCCACATATTGGGTCCAAGCTCCTTAAGTGGGATGATCTCAGGGTGCGTAAACGATTCATATGCGCGTATCACAAGTTCACGTAACTCTTCCCGCTTTAGTGAACCTGAAGTAAAAGGTGCCAAGATCTCAATTGCTACGTCTATATAGCTTTCATCTCCGTTAGGGCTTTTTGTGATGCCATCAGTAGTGATACTTGGCCAGTAATTAGGTAAATAGAGACCTCCGTCAATTGCCAGACCTTCAAGAAGAACGTCACCAAAATCTAACGAGGGCGCTTCTCCTCTTGAACTTATGTATTGCATAGGGTCAAGCTCCCACAACGCGTATTTTTGTACCAATCTGAATGACACAGTCAAGTTCGCTAAGTTCATCTAAAGTCGAATGCACATTCCGTTCTTTACTTGCGTGGGTGATGAACACTATGCGCGCTTCTCCACCGAGTCCTTCTTGCTCCATTGATCTAATAGAGACTCCATGGTTCCCGAACACTGAAGCTACGGCAGCGAGCACACCAGGTTCATCAGTAACTTCAAGGTTGATATAGAAAGCATTCTCAAGACCTTCAGTGGACTGTATAGAAGCTTGTCGAAGGTTCCCTAAACCGTTATTTGTACTTTGCGTTAAGTTATTTGCCGCGGCGATGATGTCTCCTAGCACGGCAGACGCAGTTGGGCTTCCCCCTGCGCCGCGACCATAGAGCATCAGATCACCAACTGCCTCACCTTCAACGAAAACCGCGTTGAAACTATCTCTGACCGAAGCCAATGGATGATGGTCAGGCACCATCGCTGGATGAACACGAACAGCCACTTCACCATTATCATGCTCAGCTATAGCAAGAAGTTTAATTGTATGCCCGAAACGTTTGGCGAAATCAATGTCTTCTGCTGATACCTGAGTTATCCCTTCGTAGGTAACGTCCGAGAGTCCAAGGCGAGCTCCAAAAGCCACCATTGCTATAATTGCCGCTTTCGATGCAGCATCTTGTCCTTCTACATCAGCACTTGGGTCGCTTTCAGCAAAACCTGCTGACTGAGCTTCAGCCAACGCATCTCCATATGACATACCTGTTTCAGTCATTTGAGAGAGAACATAATTAGTAGTCCCATTCACAATTCCCATAACCCTGCGTATTGGTTCGCCTTTGAGCGATTCCCGCAGAGCTCTCATCAGGGGAATCCCTCCAGCGACAGCAGCTTCAAACAATAAATCAAGATTCCCCTGATCAGCCTGTTCAAATAATTCAGGGCCATGTTTTGCAAGCAACTCTTTGTTGGCCGTAATTACTGGCTTTCCTGATCTCAGGGCAGCTTCAATCAGCTCTTTTGAGGGCTCAACTCCGCCGATGACCTCAACGACCAAATCGACGTCGTCGGAAACTACAACATCATGAGCTCGAGTTGTAATGCGTTCGGCCAATGCACCCAGATCTTGATGCTTTTCAGGGTTTTGTACAGCTATGGCTTGAATAGTTAGATTTAACCCTGTTCGTGACAAGATTGCCTCTCTTTGCGACGTTATTAAACCGACTAGTGCCTTACCGACATTCCCACAACCAAGGAGGCCGACTCGTACAGATTTTTCTTCCATAATCTCTACGGTAGCTGAGTAGCGCATGAACGAGTGAGTAATTAAATCTTAAATTAACCATTCGGCGTTATCTGAAGAAATGCACGTGGAAGAGGAGGAGACTTACTAGCTGCGAATTTACCTCTGTGACAGCAAGGATAAGGGCCTGTTAGTAAATACTGGTTTTTAACCCATGTCAGTATTCATCAGATCAGACAACATCTCACGTCGAATCACAAGACGATCAGTCCCTCCGTTCACAAACACGACAGCGGGTCTCAGCACTTTGTTGTAATTTGAGCCCATCGAATGGCCATAGGCGCCCGTAACAGGAGTAGCTAATATGTCTCCGACTGCTAACCCTTCTGGAACGTAGCCCTGAGAAACTATTACATCCCCAGATTCACAATGCTTTCCAACGAGTGTTATCTCGGATGTTCTTGAATCTAAAACGCGCCCCGGCACAAACGTTTCATAGCCACTTCCGTATAGGGCCGGCCTGGGGTTGTCATGCATGCCACCATCAACGGCGACATACGTTCTTATACCTTCTAATTCCTTTATGGTTCCAACTGAATAAAGCGTCACTGCTGAACTCGCGACGATTGCCCTTCCTGGTTCTGACGTAACTCTGGCGGTTACACCAGCTTCGTCACAGACTGACTTTACAGTCAGACCCCACTCTTCAATCGATAGCGATTGTTCTTCTTCCAGATATGCGACCCCTAAACCCCCACCCACAGAAAGTTCAGGCAATTCGAAGTGGTTTGATAAATTCGCAAGAACCTCAGCTGCCTTCCTAAATGAATCAAGAGAGAAAACCTGCGAACCGATGTGTGCATGAATCCCTAGCAACTCTATACAAGGTGAAGAAGCGGCACGCCGCACGGCATCTTCAGCTAGCCCATTTGATACTGTAAACCCGAACTTTGAATCGTCTTGACCGGTAGTTACGTATTCATGAGTCGAAGCTTGAATGCCGGGAGTAATCCGGATCAATGCTTGAATTTGATCTCCAGAGTCTCCTAGAAGACTTTCAAGACGGTCTATTTCGTCAAAACTATCGATGACTATGCGACCTATCTGATTCTCTATGGCATACTGCAACTCTGTTGTAGATTTGTTGTTGCCATGAAAGACAAGGTGGCTAGCTGGAACTCCCGCTTCTAACGCCACATGTGCTTCACCCATCGTCGCAACATCAATATGCATTCCCTCTTCATATGCCAATCGTGCCATAGCTGTGCAAAGGAAAGCCTTTGACGCATATGAAACACCCTCTCCGAATGCGCGAACAGCTTGCTGGCACCGAGATCGTATATGGGCTTCGTCATAGACAAATAACGGAGTTCCGTATTTAGCAACCAAGGTATCGATGCGGACTCCGGCGATCATAAGCATCCCGTCAGTATCGACGGATGAATTATCTGGTAGAAGTTTTTGGGAAATTGGGTCAGTCATTTTTAATCACCTACATTGAATCAGGGGCTGACACACCAAGTAGATCAAGGCCAGAGACCAAACCTATTCTTGCAGCTTCTACTAGCTGGAGGCGGGCAGCGGAAAGTTCTGGGGGAACCGTATCGCCGACAACATAGCAATCGTGATAAAAACCATGCACTGATGTTGCTAGCTCACGAAGCCAAACTGCAATTTTATGTGGTGCCAACTCTCGCGCTGACAGTTGAACGACATCAGGAAAGTTAAAGAGATTCTTTAGAACCTCTAGTTCTCGTTCATGCTCAAGAAGAGAAAGGTCAATATCTAAGCCCTCTACAGGCCACATGCTCATGGCTTCCGCTTTAGATTGAATAGACCTAATTCGGGCATGAGCCATTTGGACATAGAAAACGGGATTATCCATTACTTTTGACGCAGCGAGATCAAGATCGAATGTTTGTTTTGTATCAACTGATTGCAGAAGATACATAAACCGTGTTGCATCTGGACCAATCTCTTCAACAATTTCTCTGAGTTCGATTATGTCACCTTGTCGCTTGGATAGCCGTACCTCTTCTCCACTCCGGACTAGTTTGACAAGTTGCGTGATGGCGACTGTAAGTTGCTCTGGGTCGTGCCCTAGCGATTCCATTGCAGCTTTCATCCGAGCGATGTAACCATGATGATCCGCACCCCAGACATTAATTAGCCAATCCGCACGAGAAAACTTCTCTCGATGGTATGTGACATCTGGTGTGAGGTAGGTGAATTCACCGTCGCTTTTAACTAGTACACGGTCTTTATCATCTCCATAGTCAGTTGATCTCAACCACGTCGCACCGTTTTGCGAATAGGAGGCTTCTTTCTCACTCAAGTCTTTCATGGTTTGCTCAATGGCGCCGCTTTCCACCATAGAACGCTCGCTGAACCAAGTATCAAAAACGATACCTATCATCTCGAGAGTTCTCCGCTGGTCCTCCATGGCGTATTGGCAACCCCAATCAAGCGCCTCATGAACAGAAAGGTTGTTAGGCATTTCATGGGACCATGCTTCAACGTACGCTCCTCCATATCCGCCCTCGGGGACATCCTTTCCAGATTGAAAGGCAAGGAGTGATTCCGCAAAGAGACCCATTTGAAGCCCTCTATCATTTACATAGAACTCACGTTCAACTTCATAACCGACAGCATCGAGGATGCTTGCTATCGAATCTCCATAACAAGCTCCACGAGCATGCCCTGCATGTAACGGCCCAGTTGGGTTTGCACTGACAAATTCAACATTGACTTTTCTCCCTTGCCCCACATCTACTTTCCCGAATTCTTCTGTCCCCTGATCCAGAACTGTTTGCAAGACATCGTGCAACCACTGCGGTGATAGGGCGAAATTAATAAACCCTGGCCCTGCGATGGTAACGTTTTCGACCCCGTTAGGTAGATCAGAATTAATAAGCTCAGCTATTTCTGATGCAAGATCCCGAGGCGACCAGCCAGCATTTTTTGCGGTCGCTAGAGCAATATTCGACGACCAGTCACCATGGTCTTTATTTGCAGGCTGCTCGAGGTTAATCTCAGAAGGCAGGTGACTAACTCCCAAATCCTCTAACGCTTTTTTCAATGAGGATGTTATCGTCTCTGTGATCATAGGTCTTGTCCTTGGGCTGACTCCTATCGTATGGTCCCACTAGGCCCAAAGCAGCGAATTAAACCAATATCGCGATTTTTTCCAATATCTTTCATCGGAGCTCCTAACCTATAATTGTGCCAAACGTAATCCAAGCTCATCGAACATCAGTAAATGAAAGTGTTCTTCCAGTCGCCAAAGGAGAATTCCAGCCCGTATCTGTCGGAGACATACGTCTATGGCCTCCGGTGATGCTAGCTCCTATGGCAGGAGTCACTGATGTCCCCTTCCGGTCTCTATGCAAAAAATTTTCCCAACGTGGTTTGGATGGGAGACCGAAACCCCCCGAAACGATCCCTGGTCTGTTCGTTAACCAAATGATCACTGCTAGAGCCTTCGTTAATAAAAATGAAAAAACAATGAAGTTGGCTAGATTCGGCGAGAATGAACATCCCAGATCTATCCAGCTTTATGGAACAGATCCTAAATATATAGGTGAAGCTGTTAAACAATTAGTGTCGGAAGAAAGCGTCGATCATATTGACCTTAACTTTGGATGTCCCGTTCCTAAAGTCACCAGACATGGGGGAGGCGGAGCGCTCCCATACAAGCGGAATCTTTTCCGTGACATTATTTCATCTACAATCTCTGCTGCTAGCGGACAAGTCACAGTCACAGTCAAGTTTCGCATGGGAATAGACGACTCTCATCTAACTTTTCTTGATGCTGGAAAAATAGCAGAAGATGAAGGCGCTTCTGGAGTGACGCTTCATGCACGAACGGTAGAGCAGCTCTATAGCGGCCACGCACAGTGGGAAGCTATCTCTCGACTTAAAGAGCACGTTCAGTCGATCCCAGTATTCGGCAATGGTGATATTTGGGAACCATTTGATGCCGTTCGAATGCTGCGAGAGACAAGTGCAGACGGAGTTGTAATAGGCAGAGGATGCCTTGGTCGCCCTTGGCTATTCCAACAGTTAAGTGAAATATTCAATGGGTTTGAACCATCTGGTATCCCTACATTGGGAACAGTTGCAGAAGTGATGCAAGAGCATGCAGAACTAGTTGTCAACTGGAATCAGACAGAGAATGCTTTACGCGCGTTTCGGAAGCATGCGTCATGGTATCTAACTGGATTCCCTGTAGGAAGTGAAGCCCGACAGGCTATACATCAAATATCTACTCTTGTGGAGCTACGAAAAATACTCAATAATTTTGACTCAAGTGCTGTATTGCCCCTCGATGCTTACCGGCTACCCAGAAGCCATAAGGGTGGCCCGAAGAAGGCTGTTTTGCCAGAAGGTTGGCTTAACGATCAATTCTCTAACTCCGAACTGAGCCCCGAAGCGGAGCAACTAGTATCAGGCGGGTAGCTCTCACAATTTTGGAGCTTCTCTCAGCGCTAGTACCCTACAGGTAAGAAAAGCCCTCGTAGCTCAGGGGATAGAGCATTGGCCTCCGGAGCCATGTGCGCAGGTTCGAATCCTGCCGAGGGCGCACATCAAAAACAAGCTCTAAAATCTCTTCTAGAACGCAAGCATGGCCACATATCGATGTATCCTCACCTCATGGCTGTTACGGAAACCCCAAACAAAAAAAAGAATCGATGGAGCTTCCAATGGAAAGAACTCTTCGATGAAGTCATTACATCGGGCCTCTGTACGGGTTGTGCCGGATGCGTTATCGCTTGTCCCCATGACGTGATCGGGTACAAGCATGAACCAGGCCAATACAAACCTTTCCATTTAGAGGAAGAGCTAGGGCTTTCTAATTGTGTCCATGGCGAGAAAGGCTGTACGAGCTGCACTCGAGCATGCCCACGTTTTCGAGACTGGGAAACAGAAGCAGATGAGCATTTATTTGGAAGAACACGGGAACCGGATGAAATGTCTGGTGTATTTAAGGACATTCTTTTAACTCGAGCCTCCGATGACTTCGTTTACGACATCGGCCAAGATGGAGGCTTAGTTTCTGCGATCCTTATCTGGAGCTTAGAAAACAACATCATCGATGGTGCACTCATCTCAGGTTTGGAGGGGAGCATCGATGAAGGCGGCGAGTCTGGCTGGAAAGCAAAGCCAATGGTCGCTACCAACAGAGAAGAAGTTCTCAGTGGCGCTGGAAGCCGTTACACATACTCCGCAAACACTATGGCATTCCCAGAAGCAAAGGAACGAGGACTTAGCAGTCTCGCCCTCGTAGGGATGAGCTGCCAAACTTCAATCGCCCCTGTTATGTGGCACCGGAAAGTCGGAAAGGTAAGTAAACCAATCAAATTAAACATCGGCTTGCTATGTTCGAAGGCATTTGACGATTCAATGTTTGATGAGCTTTTTTGGGTCAAATACGGACTCCATAAAGACGACATCAAGAAAATGAACATCAAAGGAGTGTTTCAAGTCTGGATGAATAACGGTGATTACCATGAGATTAATTTAAAGGAATGCCATGCTTGGACTCGGGAAGGCTGCAATCATTGTCCCGACTTTGCTGCGGAGCACGCGGATATTTCCACTGGAGGAATCGGAGAGGTTTCTGACTGGACCCTGACCATCGTCCGAACAGATCTTGGTAGAGCTGTAATTGAAGCGATGGTTCAAGACGGGGTTATCGAAACGCGACCAGGAGATGACGATCCAGGCGCGATTGCCCTTATGCACAAACTTGCGCAGAAAAGTAGATCTAGATGGCCAGAATGGGCGAATGAAAGCGCCAGAGTCGGGCTGCCATCGAAAAAGTCTTAGCCTACGTAGAGGTTTGGCGGATACATGAAGCGAACAGCTCTATTAGCCCACTGGAGAAGTTTCCTTCAGTAGCTTGAAAGTCTTCATCTAATTTCTTGAACCGCTTATACGCATCATTTTCTAGATCAGCAGAAGAGGTAAAGGGATCTGCTACAGCCGCCGCATCAAAGCGAACCTTTTCAACGAGCTTGTTGTAACTACAACCACAAACTTTGAGAAGGCCTGTTTCCTGAACTGCTACAAGGTCAGGCATTTTGTTTGTCGCCCCCATAACGCATCCGGATAGAAAGTTTCTTTGGACTTCAGGGACTAGGCTTGGGTCTTGGCCTTCTTCAAGTGCCCCCACTAGATTCGGGTCAATCGGCCCTAGGCTCTCGTTGAATCCTCCATCGTCTTCGCTTGAACCACATGCCATCAAAATGAAGGCCGATACAAGGACGACCGCCAGCTTTTTCATGCTGCAGCTTTGCATTCCTCGAAGATGGATCGATAATTCTGACCTAAGACACCATCAGCTTCCTTTGACGCCTTATCGAGGTCCTTAAAGGTATCAAAAGCTGATTTTTCTAGACTCTCATTAGCTTCCAGAAATCGAACGAGTTCCGTATAACTGCATCCGCAAGCACTGGCTAGAGGAGCACCCGATAACTGTGCGAAGAGTGGTTTCGATCCCCCCATACAGCCTTCGAGAAAGTTGCGCTGCACGAGCGGAACCAGAGAGGGGTTAACATCACCAAGCAGCTCGTTTTGAAATTCTTGCAAGTCTGCAGGGAGCGGACCTTTTTGTTCAGTAAATGATTCAGGTTTCCCAGAACTTCCGCAGGCTCCGACTAGCAGAGCTACCGGCAGAAGTAAGAGTAAAGAACGTTTCATTTGTCTGACGTTATCGGTTTTCTACTTCAATCTCACGGCATTAAAGCGATTCCTGATCCTAAATCGCATTCGCCTCTACCCCAGCTCCTGAGCTCTACGCAGAACTTTGTCAAACATTTCTTCAGTGAGACGTCCAGTAAAGGTGTTCTGCTGACTGACATGGTAGCTACATAACAATACTTTCTTATCCGGCAAAGGAACTTCCAAACCATGGGCAAATTTTGGTTTTGGGCGTAACTCAAATTCCTTTGCAATCGCAGCGTAACCTATGCCTCCTAAAGCAAGAATAACCTTCACATTCTCTAGAAGTTTCAATTCCTCACGAAAGAAATTTTGGCAGTTATTTAGCTCTTCTGCTGTGGGTTTGTTTTGGGGCGGTGCACAACGAAGGGGGGCAGTAATGTAAGCTCCTGTGAGCGCCAAGCCATCTTCTCGGCTAATTGCAGTACCTTGGTTTGCATATCCGACGCGATGCAAGGCTGCGAAGAGAAAGTCGCCGCTTCTGTCGCCGGTAAACATCCGCCCGGTCCGGTTAGCTCCATGAGCGGCGGGAGCTAAACCCACGATTAGAAGATGGGCGGCAGGGTCTCCAAAGGATGGTACTGGTTTCCCCCAGTATGTTTGGTCAGCGTATGCTGCCCTCTTTTCCTTAGCTACTTTCTCCCTCCATTGGACAAGTCGGTCACATGAATCACAGGAAATGACTTTGGTATTTAGTGCCTCTAAAGCATTCATCATTATGGACCGTAGTCGCTGAATCAGAGATGGCAATAACCAGTAGAGGCTATTTGGTATCTGAATTAGCGGAAATTTCGTTTCACGAGATTCTTTTGGGCGCTTTCCAGCGATAGCGTTACCCCAATGGGAAAAACAAAAAAACCGTCACCAAGAAAAGCTACTATCCCGCCTACCGTCGTATGCTTTGTCCGCCATGGCCATACGCCGACAACCGGATCAATTCTCCCAGGGAGAGCAAAAGGACTTCATCTCAGTGATAAAGGGGTCGATCAGGCGCTGGCGGTCGCGAATAACATCGCTGAATACGGAAAGATATCTGCAATCTACTCTTCCCCGATGGAAAGGACAAGAGAAACAGCTCAACACGTAGCAAGAGCATGCGGGTTGAAAACACGAATACGCAAAGGACTTATCGAAGCTGATTTTGGAACTTGGACTGGTGAAAAACTTTCCGACCTTCGAAAACTTCCTGAATGGGAAAGCGTCCAAAAGACCCCATCAAATTTTCGGTTTCCTACCGGAGAGTCATTCCTCGAGATTCAAAGCAGAATGGTAGATGCAGTTTCTCAAATTGTAGAAGACCACCCCGGAGAGGTAGTAGTGGCAGTATCGCATGCCGACACTATCAAAACAGTTATTTCAGCAGCTCTTGGAACACCATTAGATCTTTTTCAGCGGATTCATATTTCCCCTTGCTCTCTCTCCGCTGTTCTATACAGCCTTTCGGGGCCAACGGTTCTTGCCGTCAACACAACTGGTGAGAAACTCCAATCTCTTATCCCAATGCCGGTATCAACATGAGTCAGAATCTCCATTTCCGAGAAGTCCAACATTTCACTACCGGCACACAAGGGCCAAAAGGACAGCGCGTCTTTTACCTGCAGTTTGGGAATTCTGGAGAGTTGATGACTTTGAAATTAGAAAAAATGCAGGTGCAGGCACTTGCGGAATTCTTAGATCAGCTCCTAGAAGAAGTAGAACCAATTAATTACGACGATGTCCCGATAGCTCTTGAACTGATCGACCCTATTGATCCTGAGTGGAGTGTCTCCTCTATAGGAGTTGCGTTTGAAGAACGCACTTCCGAGTTTGTCATTGTCGTAGAAGAACAAAGTGATGAAAGCGATCCAGGTGTCGTACAGATTCATCTCACCCCTGGCCAAGTCAAAGCCTTCGTTTCTCGAGCAGTAGATGTGGTGAAAGCTGGTCGCCCTCCATGTATCTATTGTGGCGAACCTCTGAACTACAGCGACGGTTGGTGCCCATGTTCAAATTAAAGTTCTAATGACTCCCCTAGAAAGCCCTTTTCGAGATAGGGACCCAGTCTCGAATGAAGTAGCACTAGACGTCTTACTTCACGGTGACATAGATCTTGTCGGACGTATGCCTTGGAGTTCAAATGCAACGTACCTCATTGATGTTGTGCTTGAACAGACAACCCTGCAAGGAATATACAAACCTTCAAGAGGTGAACGTCCTTTATGGGATTTTCCGGATCAGCTCTTCCTTAGGGAAGTCGCCTCATTCGAGCTTTCCGATTTCCTTGGCTGGGATATAGTTCCCCCAACTGTCAGCCGAAGCGGTCCGCTTGGACAAGGATCCATTCAACTGTTCATCCCTTGTGACTTAAGTATCAATTACTTTGACATCCTTAAAGAACCGGCAAATCATGAAGTATTACAGAGAGTCTGCGCTTTCGATTTTATTGCTAATAGCACTGACCGCAAGGGGGGCCATTGCCTTTGGGATGCTCAGGGCAAAGTTTGGGCGATTGATAACGGGCTGACATTTCATAGAGAATTCAAACTCAGAACGGTAATTTGGGATTGGGCTGGTGAGCCAATTCCGCAGAAAATTCTAGAGGATATTCAATCGCTTCTTTCCTCGCCGCTTCCAGAGTCCTTCAGTAATTATCTGGATGAATCTGAACGTGAAGCCATGATTCAAAGGGCTCGGATACTTCTGGAGTCAGGGACCTTTCCTGTTGACCCCACCGGAAGAAGGTATCCCTGGCCGGTTATTTAAAAGTAAGAACGACGATTTCTTCAACTAGCCAGAAATATCGTCATAAGAGATGAATAATGGCATTAATGATCTCTTTAATAGATTAAAGGAGAGGGCTGAACGCAGTAAGTGCTGGGTCACATACCTCCTGCTTTCGAAAATTCGAAAAATATGCCCGATATCACCCAATTTCCTTTTTTTTGGCTACATCGAAAATCTACCTATGCTAGAATAGGGGGACTTCGCCCAACCTAAATCGGTTGGGTTTTATCTTTTTTGCATGGGGGGAGAAGCCTTAGAATTCCTGCAGATCGTCCTCGTCTGTCTCATCCCTGGATCTGTGAATAAATCCCGATAGCCAGACCATTCCTACATACGTAAGAGCAAGAACGAGGAGAAGTGCAACCAGATTAAGTGTGAAGGCCATGTAGCCCCCTTTTTTCTGGACTATTTAACCTTCGAGAGCTTCAAGAAGTGCTGGCAACACCTTGTGAACATCGCCGATTATCCCAAGGTCAGCGATAGAAAAGATTGGCGCTTCAGGATCTTTATTGATGGCAATGATAGTTTTGGAGCCCTTCATACCAACCATGTGCTGGGTCGCTCCAGAAATACCTGCTGCGATATACACATCAGGTTTTACGACTTTACCTGTCTGGCCGACCTGATAACTGTAAGGCACCCAGCCAGCATCAACGATCGCCCGTGATGCACCGGCAGCTCCGCCTAGTTTGGCAGCTAAGTCTTCTACAAGGTGGAATTTCTCTGCCTCACCAAGGCCTCTACCGCCTGAAACGACAATTGCCGCTTCATCGAGTTTGGGCCCATCTGATTCTTCAACAAATTGACTGGTGATCTTAGCCGCTCCTGAATTTCCTAAATCTGGAATAGGGATTTCACTTACTTCGGCTGGTCCCCCATCGATAGACTCAGCTGTAAACGACTTCGGTCGAACAAGAAATATTCCTGGTTTGTCACTGGTGAATCTTGTCCTTACATTTGTCGTCCCACCAAAGACAGGTTCAACTCCTACTAGACCACCATCGTCAATCAGATCGACAACGTTGGTGATAACAGGGGCATCCAACTTAACTGAAAGGCGGCCGGCGACATCACGTCCACCATATGTGGTTCCGAACAGAATCGCTGAAGGAGCTTCAGAATCTACAACCCCTGCCATAGCGGAGGCTAGTGCGGGACCAACTAATCCCCCATCTAAGTCACCAGCAGAAAGGACGCGGGAAGCTCCATGAGCTCCAAGTTCAGCAGCTGCAGCTTCAGCATCATTTCCTGCATGTACAGCGACAACATCGCCTAACTCTCTTGCCTTTGCAAGTAGTTCAAGTGTGATCGATGAAACTTGTCCGTCTTGTGTTTCAGCGTGTACCCATATTGTTCCCATAGTAACCCCTTAAATAACCTTGAGTTCTTCGAGAAATGCGATGATGCGTTCATGGCCGTCACCTTCATCCTCGATTACTTCTCCAGCTTCGCGCTCTGGTGCTGGTTCGATAGATACTATCTCTTGACCGCCTCCGGACCAGCCGACTTGAGAACTATCAATTCCCAAATCGCTTATGGTGAGCTCTTCAACCGGCTTCGACTTTGCAGCCATTATCCCTTTGAAGGAAGGATACCTAGGTTCGACAACTCCGGCAGTAACAGAAACTAAGGCGGGCAATGGACATGAAACCTCGTCATAGCCTTCTTCGGTTTGTCTCTTCACTGATACGGACCCATCAGCAATGCTGACCTCTTTAGCAAAGGTTACTGATGGCAGTTCAAGAAGTTCAGCGATTTGCTCCGGAACGGTTCCAGTGTAACCATCCGAGGATTCTGTCGCAGCTAAGACAAGATCTGGTTCAATTCGGCGGATAGCAGCTGCGAGTACCTTGGCCGTCCCTAACGCGTCGGTTCCGGCAAGTGCGTCATCGCTTACGAGAACGGCACTATCAGCTCCCATAGCAAGAGCGTTATTTAGACCATTTCTCTCGTTATTTGGCACCATTGAGACCAAGACGACCTCTCCGTCTTCACCTACTAGCTGTAATGCCATTTCGACTCCATATGAGTCGGATTCGTCAAGAATCAATTTCACATCACGCTTTAGAGTTTTCGTTTCTATATCTAACTCCCCGGGATCAGCAGGATCCGGAATCTGTTTTACGCAGACGGCTACTTTCATAGTAATTTTTTGCCTCGCTATATCTGAATACGTTTAAAAGCCGCATAAAGCCACGACTTACAACAACGACCTTACTGCAGGTTTGAACCATTTCCACAACCAAAGGAGTGATAAGGGTCACAGTCGAAACAAAATTTCCTAGACTAATAGTGTGAAGATCATGTTCCTCGTGAACCCTGCAGCCTCCTCTGTTACTCCGCGTACTCAGGTAGTGATTCAGAAAGCTTTATCAGCCGACAATCAAGTTACCCTTGCTGAAACAATACGAAGAGACCACGCAACAAGACTTGCACG
>PBIQ01000003.1 GCA_002720485.1 Acidimicrobiaceae bacterium | reverse complement strand
GGAAATTGGCTTCTTCAATGTTCCCTGAATGCATTATTTCACTCTAAATGTCGGTACCCTCTAGTGAGGAAGGTTGCCAGAGCGGACGAATGGGGCGGCCTCGAAAGCCGTTGTGGCGCTTAGCGTCACCGTGGGTTCGAATCCCACACCTTCCGCCACATTATTTCTTAGCTCGGGTACGCCTGAGTAAAGGATCGGCTGTCGTAAGAGCTTTATCAGCAAAGCGTAAGACTCTGCCAGCTGCTCCCGGAGTTGAACTATCTACCAAGTTCCCCATGACTTGAAGTGTCATATTTGCCATAAACTCATTTGAAACCGCGACCCTAAGTCCTGAACGAAGTATTAACGGATGCCCAATCAGAAAAGAGAAGCGTCGACCAGTTCGAAGAAACCCATCAAACCTTTCACCGATGATTCTGTCGTATCTATCTGGAGCTGTTTGCGGGTCCTTGAGATAAAGGTCAGAGATCAGCATTCCTGACTCGAGACTGTAATCTATTCCTTCCCCGTTCATGGGATTGATGAGACCAGCAGCATCCCCTACAGCGACCCAGCCATTTCCATGCCTTTTTTGAGACGTCATCGGCAAACGCCAAGCACGTGGTTTCTCCAAGTATGGGCCTACCTCCCACTCGTCAGCTATTGAGTCTCTATAAATATCACAGAGAGTATTGAGGTTTAATTTCCGGAACCCTTTCATCGTCGACAAGGCGCCAACTCCTAGATTCACCGTTCCATTTCCTGTTGGGAACATCCAGCCATACCCAGGTATTGGAGTTCCATTAGCGTCACGCATAGCGAGAGACGCTTCCAAATATTCATCCGCATGGCGAGGGCTTTCAACGTATGTCCTGATAGCCAGTCCGTAAGGCTCATCTGTCTTTCTCTCTGCTCCTAGCATTCTTGCGACTTTTCCAGGAGCTCCAGATGCAGCTACTACTAGATCCGCTGTCCATTTCTCAGATCCGTTAGTTACTCCAATTACCTTGTTATCAACAAACTCAGGTACAGCTTCGGTTTCGTAGAAGATTTTTGCCCCTGACTGTGAAGCCGTTTCAAGCAGGTGTGAATCTAACTCCTTGCGTGTCCAGACAGCCCCGAAAGGGGGGAAACTTCCACCGGTTGGCCACTTGAGCTCTCTTCGAGTTTTGCCGGCGATCATTCGAAGACCAGTAATCTTGTGAATACCTTCCAAGTCAATATCAAGTTCCTGTAGCGCGCCAATGGCTCTTGGTGTGAGACCATCCCCGCAAACCTTATCTCGCCCGATAGGAGCTTTTTCGAAAATAGCTACTGACGCGCCGCCCCTTGCGGCTTGTATGGCGGTTGCGGCGCCTGCTGGGCCTCCACCAATTACGATGATATCAAAATCGTTCACTAAATCTAGGGTGCCTGTTGCTTGAGAATAATCCGCACTTTAGAAGAAATTTTTTCTGGTCATCAGTCACGCTTGTCACTAAAGAACTTAGTGAGTAAATCTCCACATTCTTCCTGCAATACCCTTGGCGTTACAGCAAATTCATGATTCAAACGAGGATCTCCCCCCAACTGGTAAAGACTTCCTAAAGAACCAGCCTTTGGGTCCTCAGCCCCAAAAACGACGTGACTGATCCTAGCTACAAGGGCAGCACCCGCGCACATAGGACAAGGTTCAAGCGTTGTCACTAATGTCGCTCCATCCAAACGAGAAGTTCCCAACGCTTTAGCTGCATCTCGGATAGCAAGCACTTCTGCATGCGCAGTCGGGTCTCCTTGCAACTCTCGTTCATTATGCCGTGAAGCTATTATCTCTCCGTTAGAAATGACTAGTGCTCCAATCGGAATATCATTGTGTGCCAGAGAGAGCTTCGCTTCAGCTATCGCGAGCCGCATCCATTCTTCTTCACTGCCCATAACTCGTGTCAGATCTCCTTCGTCTTCAATAACGTTGATTACAGTTCTTTATCAAGGTATCTTCCGCTCTCTTCAACATGAGCGATTAGCGATCGGAAATACCACTTTCCTTCTCTTCGGACATACTCATCTTCGTAGTGTCCGATAATTCTCACAAAAGAACCGTCAATATGTGAATACACCATAAGAAAGCGCCACGAACCCTTTGCCTCATCACCAACAACATCTATAACCGGATTCGTGACCATATGAGCTGAATGGCGAATAAAGCCAGCGGATCGAAGAGAAAACATAAATTCAGCTATTGAACTTCTCCCTGATTTTGGTTCTATCCCTGCTGACCCGATTTTTCCGGCTTGTTGCCAGGTTCCGTCTTCTACAAATAAGGCGGCAACAGCTTCACCATTATGATCATCATCACATGCAGCACAGTAAGCTGCTTTCAATCGTCGTATTTCTTCGATATCTTCCAACCTCTGAAGTCGATCATCGTGTTTTCTAGGATCTAGTGTGTGGCTCACTAGTTTAAGAATTCGCTTACCAGCTATTAGTTCCGATCGGTTTTTTAATTGTTTCAATCGATTCATGTGACGTTTTCCTAGTGATCTTCTAAAGTGAGTCAACGGGGCTTGGTGTATAAGCAACTTACAGTAATCTTTCCCGATTTCCCTAACGAAAGAGATAGACGATGATAGAAATTTCCGGCCACTATGAGGATCGCTTCAGTGGCGTTGTAGACGCAATGCAGGCGAATTTTGAAAATCATGGCGAAGTCGGAGCTTCCGTCGCCGTAGTTCATGAAGGAGAAATGGTTGTTGATATCTGGGCAGGACATACCAGCGCGGAGAAAACAGAGGCATGGCAAGAAGACACCATTGTCAATGTTTGGTCAACAACGAAAACAATGATGGCAATCACAGCGCTCGTCCTTGTCGACCGTGGAGAGTTAGACATGTTCCGCCCTGTAGCTGACTACTGGCCAGAATTCGCTGCAAATGGGAAAGAAGAAATCGAAGTTCGCCACCTCATGTCACACACATCAGGGATATCGGGATGGGCAGAATCACTCACGATGCAAGAGGTCTGCGACTGGGAAAAATCCACGGCTCTGTTAGCGACTCAAGAACCATGGTGGGAGCCAGGAACAGCATCAGGGTATCACATGCTAAATCAAGGTCATTTAGTTGGAGAGGTAGTCCGAAGAGTAACTGGACAGAGTCTTGGAACATTCTTTGCACAAGAAATAGCTAGTCCGCTCAACGCAGATTTCCATATAGGACTAAGCGAAGATGAATTTCACCGTATCTCCAATGTAATGTATCCATCCGGAGACTCTACAGATCAACTTGAACTTTTCAGAGAAGCTGTGGAGGTCCATAAGATGAATCCGGAAGTTGCTATGAAGACATTCATGAATCCAGCGCCAGATGCGAATTCTGCCTGGACCGACTGGTGGAGGAAGGCAGAAGTTCCCGCTGCAAATGGCCATGGAAATGCTAGATCCGTTGCAGCAATTCAAGGTCTTATTTCTAATGGGGGAGAGATGAACGGAAAGAAGCTCCTTTCTGACGAAACCATCGATCTTATTTTTCAGGAACAATCAAATGGAATAGACCTTGTTCTGTTTACGCCGCTACGTTTCGGGATTGGATATGGTCTACCAGTTGATGACCTTCCATTTCTTCGTAAAGACGGGCGCGTATGTTTTTGGGGTGGTTGGGGAGGTTCTTTGATCATCAATGATGTGGATAACAACCTAACCATTAGTTACATGATGAATCGAATGCTCACCTCAGTCATGGGAGATGAACGAGGAGCGGCGATCGTAGAAGCAACATATAAAGCATTCGAATAGCCGTAAGTGTTTGGCGGAGGAGGTGGGATTCGAACCCACGGTGGGTTGCCCCACACACGCTTTCCAAGCGTGCCGATTCGGCCGCTCTCGCACTCCTCCATTTAGAACTCAAGAGTACTAAATGAATTTTCAGGCTATCGCTCGATGCTAATATGCACACGCGTCAAAAGTGTTTCCAGTAATGAATTAGGTCATAAATCTCAAAGTCACGCGCAAGAATGGCGAAATACGTTGCACCGTATACGATGGAAATCACATCCGTTTCGGAATGTGACGATTGGGTTCTGTGCAATCAGTGCCCGTGAACCGAGTCAGGGCCGGAAGGCAGCAGCTCTCAGCGGAATCACAGATGTGCCGCAGGTAGCCTGATCGTCACTTTCGGGAACGGATGTTTTAATTTGTAGAAATATTTGCGTAGAACTCCGATTACTTCACCTGATGACCTATAGCAAGACTAGGATTCCTACATGGCATATCAATCCCTTTATCGTCGGTACCGGTCAGGCCGATTTAATGAATTGGTTGGACAAGAACATGTTGTCACCGCATTGAAGAATGCAATCGCTGATAACCGTGTAGGTCACGCCTATCTGTTTAGTGGGCCAAGGGGAACTGGGAAGACCAGCACCGCCCGAATACTCGGAAAAGCGTTGAACTGCACCTCTCTTGAAGATGACGGTGAGCCATGTTGTAAATGCGATTCCTGCCTCTCTTTTGCTGAGGGTAGTTCCTATGACCTCCATGAATTAGATGCTGCCTCGAATAACGGGGTTGAAGCTATTCGCGACCTTATTTCAAAAGTTGCGCTTGGTTCACCTGGACGAACGAAAGTTTACATACTTGATGAAGTCCATATGTTGACATCTGGCGCTGAGAACGCATTACTGAAGACCTTAGAGGAACCTCCTAGCCATGTTGTTTTTGTACTTGCAACAACTGAACCACAAAAGGTTGTTTCAACAATCCGAAGCAGAACGCAGCACTTTGAATTCGAATTGATTCCCGCGAACCTTTTAGGAGAACACCTTCGCTGGGTAGCTGATGATGCTGGTCTTACTGTAACCGACGAAATGATCGACTATGTCTTACGAGTAGGTGGCGGTTCAGCTCGTGATGCCTTATCTGCATTAGAACAAACACTTGCTAGAGGTGGAACTCCTGATGATGATACAGCTGTCGACGAGGTTCTCGAAGGAATAGTCCTTGGAGATCCAAACGTGGTCATAAGCGGTTTAAGTAAGGCGATTCAATCAGGCCGTCCCCCTCGAGTTATAGGAGAAATTCTCATAGACCGACTTCGAAATACCTTTCTTACAGCTATGGGAAATTCGCCCGACCACCTTTCTGATCATCAAGCAGAAATCTCGAAGAATCTTTCTGAGCGGATGCCACTAGCCACAATAACTAGGTCACTTGAAACCATCGGTAGCGCTCTGGTAGGGATGCGTCAATCTCCCGACCCCAGAATTGACCTTGAGGTAGCTGTCCTTAAACTTTCACACCCGAAACTACAAACTGATTCTGAAGTGGTCTTGAGTCGTTTGGAAAGAATCGAGCGGCACCTACAAGAGCTCGATGGCCCTTTCATAAGTAACTCTTTACCTGCGGATGAAGCCACTTCAGATATAGAAAATGAAGATATATCTCCTCTGCCGGACCAAAACACGCCTCCAATTAAGAAAGTTAACCCTATCGAGGAAAACCTCCCTTCTTTGCAAGAAGTGGAGTCAGTATGGCCTGACATTAAAAAAAGCTTATCTGGAAAGGCAAAGGCACGTTTTAGCGGAGGTAGGTTCATCTCTGTTGACACCGATGGCGTTGTCTTTGCCTTACCTAATGAAATCCACCGTGATCGGTGCGCCGAGTGTCTTAGTGAAGTTGAAGAGTCACTGTCAGAAAAATTGCATCGAAAAACTAGTGTGAATCTTGTTGTTGATTCCGGAGGGGCAGAGACAAGGCAGCAACAAGAGAGACAGACTTCGATAACCATAAATAATGATGAAGATCTAGATCAGGATTCTCTAGACGATGCTGAGGCAACAGCAGGCGATGGACTTTCCTTAGTCGTAGATAGCTTTCCAGGTGCAAAGATCGTCGATGATGAATAAGGAGAATCGTAACCGAGCTAATTCTGATCAGTTTGGAGAGGGTTTGTGAGTATCTACACGCCAGCAGTTCAAACGCTTATAGATGAATTAGGAAAGTTGCCCGGAGTAGGCCCTAAGTCAGCTCAACGTATTGCCTTCCATCTGGTGAAGTTAGCTGAAGAGGATGCGATCCGGCTTTCAACTGCTATTCGTGAAGCGAAGGAGAAAGTACGATTTTGCGAGAAGTGCTTCAACATGAGCGATGAAGCAATTTGTGAAATTTGTGCTGACTCTAGACGGGACCCCACGCAGGTCTGTGTAGTTGAAGAACCAAGAGACATTGTTGCTGTTGAAAGAACTCAGGAATATAAGGGCTTCTACCATGTTCTACAAGGCGCGATTAACCCCATTGATGGAATAGGTCCTGAACAGCTCCGAGTAAAGGAATTACTCGCCCGGCTTCAAGAAGACCCTATTTCAGAGGTGATTCTATGCACGAATCCCAATATTGAAGGTGAAGCAACCGCCATGTACCTTGCTCGGTTACTAGAGCCTCTAGGTTTGTCAGTTACCAGAATTGCGAGTGGCCTACCTGTTGGTGGCGATCTTGAATATGCGGATGAATTAACTCTTGGGAGAGCTCTGGAAGGTAGACGCCAAGTTGAAGTTGATTAAGTTCCCAAAATGGGCCTTTAAAAAACACTCACGTGACTGACGAGTTGGTGGTTCTCGCCAGTCACCTGCGGTGGGAGGGGTGCATCGCAGTTGTTTGAGTGTTGCATTTTGTCCAGAAGAATTGGGGATATCTTTCACTCGAAGAGCGTATCTTTAAAGAGAAAAAGCCTCTTGTTTTACGATCCTGTGGGTGAAACCAACTCTAAAGTTACATTTATGTTACATTACGACAATTATGTTGTCAAATAGGCTAATTTAGCGACTTTAAAGACCATAAAACCTATGGATCCATTGAATCCAGACGTAATATTTGCGTTATCTTCACTAATAAATGTGAAATAGCGGATCTAGTTTAACTCGCCGTCTTCAAAATCAATGCATCGCCTTGTCCGCCTCCACCACACAGGGCAGCGACTCCCATTCCACCGCCTTGACGACGAAGTTGATACGCAAGCGTGAGCGCTAGACGGTTTCCAGACATCCCGATCGGATGACCCAGAGCAATCGCACCTCCGTTAACGTTTACCGCAGAATCGTCAATTCCCAGATCTGACATTGAGGCAACAGACACAGCAGCAAATGCCTCATTGATTTCAAAGAGATCAATATCTGATAACGTCAGCTGACCTTTCGCGAGAGCATCTGAAATCGCACGAGATGGTTGCGTGAGCAAACTAGTATCTGGTCCAGCAACTTGACCATATGAAACCAACTCAGCCAAAGGTTGGGCAGAAAGCCGATCAGCTACATCACGAGAGGTCACCACAACAGCAGAACCACCATCAGAGATTTGACTAGCATTCCCAGCAGTAATGTTCCCGCTTTCCGAAAAAGCAGGGCGGAGCTTTTGGAGTCCCGCTAAATCAGTTCCAGGTCGAACACCCTCATCATGCTCAAATACAATAGGTTCTCCACGTCGTTGTGGGATTTCAACTTGAATGATCTCTTCGGATAAATTCCCATTTTCAATTGCTGAAGAAGCTCTTTCATGAGATTTCTGCGCAATGATGTCTTGACTTTCCCGAGCAATATCAACGGAAGCGGCGTATCTTTCCGTCCCCTCGCCCATAAGTTCTTTCTCTAAGGCACAAAACAATCCATCATGCTGAATGACATCCATCATTTCAGCATTTCCATACTTGTAGCCTCCTCGGGCCTTAGGTACGAGATAAGGAGCGTTTGTCATCGATTCCATTCCTCCAGCAACAACAATTTCTGCATCGCCATTTTCGATCATTTGTGCAGCTAAATAAATTGCGTTCAACCCAGACAAACAAACCTTGTTAATTGTGATTGCAGGTGTGCTCATCGGTATCTCAGCGGAACAGGCAGCTTGACGTGCAGTCACTTGACCAGTACCAGCTTGAAGAACCTGCCCCATGATCACGTAATCCACCATGTCTGGCGAAAGCCCAGCACGATCTAGAGCACCAGAGATGGCGATACCACCCAAGTCGGATCCAGAAAACGAAGACAGAGCGCCAGAAAGCTTACCTATCGGAGTTCTTGCTCCCGCAAGGATTACTGTATTTTCCATTGTCACTCCTCAAAACTATTTCAGCCGAATACACCGAGTTCTAACTTTCTTAGAAGTTTGAATACAAACTTACAAATCAAACCTAGAAATAAACCTAGCTATCTCATGACCCATTTACACTGGAGTAGCGACCAATTTGTTGGAGTGGAAAATGATTTTAACTGAAATAGACCATGTGGCGATTGCCGTACACGACCTTGAAGAGGCGGTTAATTACTACCAGCAGGCGTTTGGTGCTGAAGTTCATCACCGAGAAGTCGTCGAACGTGATGGAGTAGAGGAAGCACTCATCAAAGTAGCTGACAGCTATATTCAACTCACCACCGCAACTCGAGATGACTCACCGATAGCAAAATTTCTACAAAGTAGAGGTGAAGGACTCCATCACATTGGATATCGGGTACAGAACTGTCAAGCAGCACTGCAAGCAATGATAGACGCAGGTGCCCGTCCAATAGACGAAGTGCCCAGACCCGGATCAAGAGGAACAACTGTTGCCTTTATCCACCCAAAGGGGTCACATGGCACACTCATCGAACTTGTAGAAGAATAGACTTATTATTCCAAGAGCTCGGGTAGGAAGATGAAAGTTCACTTAGTAGACGGAACCTATGAACTTTTCCGACACTATTTTGGAGCTCCATCCCATATAACAAGTGAGGGCCATGAAGTAGGAGCAACTCGAGCAGTCCTAGCAAGCATGCTTTCACTACTAGAACAAGGCGCAACGCATATTGGTATAGCCACAGATCATACGATTACCTCATTTAGAAACGACCTCTACGACGGTTATAAAGATGGTTCTGATATTGATCCTGACATATCAGGACAATTCCATATGCTTGAAGATTTACTCGAAGCTGCAGGGTTCATCATCTTTCCGATGGTTGAGTATGAAGCTGACGATGCTCTAGCCTCTGGAGCGAAACGGTCAATGATGGATGAAAGAGTAGATCAGGTCGTTATCTGTACCCCCGATAAAGATTTAGGCCAATGTTTAACTTCGGACCATAAGATCGTCCAATATGACCGCCGAAAAAAACTACTAATGAATTATGAATCCATAATTGAAAAATTTGGTATTCCTCCTGAATCAATCCCTGACTATTTAGGTCTGATGGGTGATACAGCTGATGGCTTTCCAGGTTTATCGGGATGGGGAGCCAAATCATCTGCAAATGTTTTAGCTTTTTACAACCACATTGAACAGATACCCGACGACTCCGAAAAATGGGAAGTATCTGTTCGAGGGGCACAAAAATTAGCTGAAACACTCAAAGAGAATCGATCTCTCGCTCTTCTTTTTCGTGAAATAGCAACACTCAGATACGACGCACCCACTTTTGGATCCATTGATGAGCTCCATTGGGAAGGCCCTGGAAGCGATTTTGTTCAAATTGCTGAAAAGCTAGACGCTACACGACTGATCGAACGCGCTGAACTGTTAGCAGGAAAGATCTAGCTACAGAGCTATCGGGTTCCTAAACCGTTGATGTTACTTGACATCGTTTCTGCTACCTTGAAGTTTCCGTAACTCGCTGGAAGAATAATGAAATGGAACTAGATGAAGCACTTACATGGGTAGCAGAAAAAACTCATGGAATATTAATCACTATCCGTCGTGACGGGAGAGCGCAATCCTCCGATATTTCCTTCACATTGAAGGATGGAAAATTCTGTATTTCAGCGACTGCGTCAAGAGCAAAGACCAGGAACCTTTTGAGAGACGACCGAGCTGTTCTCCACGTCACATCTCCAAAAACCTGGTCATATATTTCTTTCGATGGAACGGTTGAAGTTACCTCACCAGCTCAGAGTAAGAACGATGAAGTCAATCAGGAACTAGCAGAAATATATCAACGGATTCTTGGGGAAGAGCACCCGAACTGGGAAGAATTTCAGCAGGCGATGATCAACGATGGGCGATTGGTCCTCCGGTTTGTCCCACAGAGTGCAGTGGGGATGGTGAATTGAGTATGGATCTAACCAAACATCATCAAGAGCTTAATGACGTAGGTTTCACGATCGTAGAGAATCTTATTGATCTAGACTTCATCGATGAATTGACAGCTGACGTCGCTCGACTGGAAAAGAAATTAAACCGCACTCCGGACAACAACAGATTCGAAGGGAACAAGACCACTCGCACATATAACCTTCTCGCCCACGGTGAAATTTGGCAAAAGATACCCGTCCAACCTCAAGTCCTCGAACTTATTGAAGGAGTACTAGGAGAGCAGTGCTTGGTTTCATCACTCGCCTCGATCTCCCTTGCACCTGGAGAAACCGCTCAAGTCATCCACGCTGATGATCAAATTCAGCCAATAGAAAAACCACACGTAGCCACGGTTTGTAATTCCATGTGGGCACTAACAGATTTCACAGAAGAGAACGGGGCTACTCGTGTTGTCCCTGGGAGCCACCGTTGGCAGAATCCGGACTATTTCGGAGACCAGAGTGATATTGAAAGCATTCCGGCTGAAATGCCAAAAGGGTCCGTTCTTGTGTGGCATGGAAGTACCTGGCATGGAGGAGGCGCGAATACTACCGAAGACGACATTCGTATTGGCATAGCAATGAATTACTGCGCTGGCTTTATCCGTCAACAGGAAAATCAGCATCTCGGGATACCTCCAGAAATAGTTTCGACATTCTCACCTCAACTCCGTCAATTATGCGGATTCGGAATGTATAGAGGTCTCACCGGAAATATCGAAAAACACAGCCCAGCGCACCTGCTCTATGGCGACCCTATAGAAACTCAGCTTTGGGATTATGACCCGATAAACCACGATTAAAGAGAGGCGAGGAAAGCTTTATGGAAACGATCACCCCATTCACAATTGATATACCCGATCAGCAGCTCGAAGACCTTCGGAAAAGGATAGAACTTACTAGATGGCCTGAAGAAGAATGTGTTGATGACTGGACTCAAGGTATACCGCTTTCATATACAAAGGAGCTAGCAGATTACTGGGCGAACGAATATGACTGGCGGCAACGCGAAACACAGTTAAATCGGTTCACCCAATTCATTACGAATATTAACGATCTTGATATTCACTTTGTTCATCAGCGTTCACCTCACGAGAATGCTATGCCACTACTTATAACGCATGGATGGCCTGGGTCTATTGTCGAATTTCATAAAGTCATTGAGCCTCTTACTGATCCAACGTCCTTTGGCGGAAAGGCCGAAGATGCGTTCCATGTCGTCTGCCCAACTCTTCCCGGTTATGGCTTCTCAGGAAAGCCAACGAAGACAGGATGGGGAGTAGAGAAAATAGCTACAACTTGGGACGATCTGATGGTTCGGATCGGATACGAACAGTATGGAGCACAAGGAGGTGACTGGGGTGCCGCAGTCACCACACAGATCGGCAGAAATGTTGGACACTGCGTAGGTATCCATTTGAATATGCCAATAGGTAGACCAACTCCTGAAGCTCTTCAAAATCCCTCGGAAGACGACAGTCACGCCCTTGAACGTTTGACCTACTATCAGGAATGGGATTCTGGTTATTCAACACAGCAAAGAACCAGACCACAAACTTTGGGTTACGGGCTAGTTGACTCACCGGTAGGGCAGATGGCTTGGATAATTGAGAAATTCTGGAGTTGGATGGATTGCGATGACCACCCAGAGAATGTGTTAACAAAAGACGAGCTGTTGGATAATGTAATGATTTACTGGTTGACTGCTTCGGGAGCTTCATCCGCAAGGTTGTATTGGGAAAGCTTTGGCGGAAGCTTCGGAGGTGGAGAAAAAGTTGAGATACCAACTGGTGTCGCCTCATTTCCAGAGGAGATACTCCAATCTCCAAGAACATGGTGTGAAGGAAGCTATAACGTCACCCATTGGACACGGATGCCCAAAGGAGGGCATTTCGGGGCATTTGAGCAACCCGAGTTATTCGTCGAAGACGTTCGAAAATTCTTCGCATCAATTCGATAAGTCAGAGGTAAGGAAACAGCTTAAGCTGTTTCCTTCAGCCCAAGGAGATCTATCATTTCATCTCTTTCGGGACCCAAAGGAGGAGGGACAGGTCGTTCATGCCGCTTTTCCCACATCTCTAGAACATCGGCCATTATTTCTGGCTCATTGAGGCTTTTCGGCGGAGCGAGAAGATTCATCATCCGCATGAAAGCACGCCAAACCTTTGCAGAGGTTTGCGTAGCTGGCAGCAAACCATTCTGAAGAATCGACTTCCGCGTTGACCCTTCGCCAGTAACTCCGCTTTCAAACTCTCGATTATTCCTATCTGAGTCCACCGACGCCTGATACCAAGGAATAATATGCTCGTCAATATCCTGTGCAAAGATCTCCGCTTGAACAACAAAGTCATCAGGACTTTGTTCAATCGCTTTCGTGAGCAGATGAGCTTGCCAAAATCCTGTAGAGCATCCTCTTCCATATAAGGGATTAGTACAAATAAGCGCATCCCCAATCATGTGAAATCTCTTTATCTTCAGACCATTCTCGCCACTTAGGAATCTTCGCCGGTTTAGGAGACCAGCCATCGAATGAACTTGAGTAATTGGATCAGCGCCCAAGGTGACCCATTCAGCAGCAGCTGGAATCTCTCTAACTACCTGATCAAACATTTCCGGATCACGAACTCCCCAAAATGTTTTGTCTTTGTCGGAAGTAGCTAAGGTAATCGAAAACGTTCGATTGTCACCCCAAAAAACCCCATACTTTAAATATCCGAGATCCCCAGCGATGAGACGATCGCTAAAGGGTAATTCTTGGTCTTCGTTGACTCGGAAAAAACGTGAATAGTAAACAATTCCGGTATCTTCCACTTCTTCAGCTATATCAATGCCAATAGCCTTACACCACTCAGGCGCTTGGGATCGCCTTCCATTTGCAGCAATAACAAGATCAAAAAATTCTGATCCACCATGGTCAAAAACCAAACCTTGGACCTCTGGAATATCATCATCGCTTGTTATAAGTCCAGTGACCCGCTCACCTGTCCTAATTACAACATTCGGGTTCTCCATCACAACCTGCCGAAGAACCCATTCAAAAGTTGTCCGACGAGCTGCGATCATAAAGAGATCCTTATCATCAGGATGCGGATTTAAATCATCGAGGGTGTCTGGCATATGTTGCGCTAAATCTATTTCTGTAGCTCCGACATCAAGGAGCATCTTAAGAACTTCAGGATGAAAATCTCTAAGTAAATTATGAAGCCTTCCCAGAAGAGCATGCGAATGTCGAACCTGAGGGGCGCCACGTCGGTTCCAACTGAAAGCTTTCTCAGGGGAGACCGGCATAGGGGTTGCGTCACTTTCAAAAACCGTTACCTGAAAACCGATCTTTGATAAAGAAAGAGCAGCAGCAAGCCCAGTTACTCCTCCACCGACGATTCCAACATGAGCCATATTGCGTTACTTTCTTACATCAACCTTCGATAATTCATCAATCATCTTATGCCTGATCGTATTCAATAAGGACTTCTAGAGGAGAGCGAGTACCACTCTTCATGATAAAAGCAGTATCAGCTCCAGGAGCTAGACGAGGATTTTTCATCTTTTCACACAGCAACGTTGAACCCATAACAGCTTCAACCCTCGCCATTTCATATCCCAAACAGAAATGCTTCCCTAACCCAAATCCAAGATGACCATATCGGCCTTCATCTCCATGGTGCCCCATTTTACGTTCCTTGCTTAAATGCAGATCATCCCGGTCTATCTTGAATGATCTTGGATCTGAAAAGACCGTTTCGTCATTATTTGCTGATGCCAATTGGATATAGACGGCTTGATTAGCGGGGATGGTGACACCACTAAACGTAACTTCGTTTACCGAGTATCTTAATTGACCAGGAACGGGCGGCGAGTGGCGCATCATCTCAGAAAATGCTGCGTCAAAAAGGTTATTGTCGTCCAAAACCGCTTCAAGTTGATCAGGGTTTTGTAGAAGCTGAGTCCACATGTTAGCAATACCTTTATCCGTGGTTTCACCTCCGGCAACGAGAAGAAGAGAAATGAATGCTTGGATTTCAGTCATTGTTAATTTCTGGCCTTCAGCTTCGGCATGGACAATTTTAGAAATTAAATCATTAACAGGACATGACTTTCTATCTTCAATAATTGGTTCCACATATTCAGCTAGTTGCTGATGAGCTAACACTCCAAGATTTTGCTTTTCTGAACTGAATTGGCTTTCAAGAAGATCTTTCACAGATAAGCCAGCCATCATGGTGGTATACCAGTCATGGAATCGGTTATGGTCACTTTGATCCATCCCTAACATATCGACAATTACATTTACAGGAAGACGAGTAGTAAATGCATTAACCAGATCAACTATTCCATAGTCCGGAAATTGATCGATTAAATTACGAGCATTTCGTTCTATAGCTTCGTAATACGGTTCGAAGCGCTTACCCACAAATTCTGGAGCAACAATTCTTCTTTGAACGACATGTTCATGACCGTCCTTATCAAGCATCGTGGGGCCAAACACTACACCGAGAGTTTTCGAGTAAAGCTGATTAGAAAAATCCGTATGGTTAGAGAAAGCTTCTACACAATCCCCGTATCGAGTAAGTAACCAGGCGTTTAATCTTTTGTCGTAGAACACTGGGGCTTCATGACGCATACGTTTCCATAGTGGATACGGGTCGGCATAATGCTCTTCGCTATAAAGAAGCTCATCGATACTTCGCTGTGTCTCCATAACAAAAACATACATTACACAAGAATTTTCACGAATTTATCAAGAACGAAACTACTATTTCCGCAGGTCAGAAGAGTTATGGCCAACTTTTTTTACGTTCAGGGCAAATAGTTATCGATCTATACCCGAAACACAGTACCCTTACCACCACGATGGCTGATTACACAATGGAACAACGAATCGAAGAACTCGAGCGTCGGAAACAAGAAGCTTTGTACGCTGGATCAGAACGCTCGATAGAGCGACAGCACGAAAAAGGTAAACTTCTTGCCCGAGAACGCATAGATTACCTTCTCGACCCCGGTTCATTCCACGAACTCGATATGCTCGCACGACACCGTGCCCATGAAGCCGGACTGGATACAAGACCGTACACAGATGGTGTAATAACCGGATGGGGCACTATAGATGGCCGTCAAGTATTTGTCTTCAGTCAAGACTTTACGGTTATGGGCGGCGCGCTAGGAGAAGTCTTCGCCGAAAAAATTCATAAAGTAATGGATCTCGCTTTGTCAACCGGAGCTCCAATGATTGGACTCAATGACGGAGCAGGGGCACGCATACAAGAAGGTGTAGTCAGTTTGGATAGCTACGGAGGCATCTTTCACAGAAATGTGCAATCTTCAGGAGTCATCCCTCAGATAAGCGTTATTTTAGGCCCATGTGCCGGAGGAGCCGTTTACAGCCCAGCTATGACTGATTTCATTTTCATGGTTCGAGAGAAATCACACATGTTCATTACGGGACCAGATGTGGTGAAAACAGTTACAGGAGAAGAAGTAACTCTTGAAGAACTCGGAGGCGCCGCTAGTCATGCGAGCAAATCCGGCGTCGCTACATTTGTGAGCGAAAGCGAAGAAGAGATTCTTGACGCAGTTAAGACACTTCTTTCTTTCCTCCCTTCAAACAATATGGAAAATCCTCCAAACTTCGATCCAACGGATGACCCTGAAAGGTTATGCCCGGAACTCTCAGAGATTATGCCTCAGAGCCCAAATCAGCCTTACGACATGCGCCAAATCATCGAGTCCATTCTCGATGATGGAAACTTCATGGAGTACTTCCCTTCTTGGGCTCAAAGTATCGTATGCGGGTTCGGCCATCTTGACGGGAAAGTAGTGGGAGTTGTCGGAAACCAACCATTAGTTCTCGCTGGTGTGCTCGATATCGAATCCTCATCTAAAGCAGCCAGGTTTGTTAGAACCTGCGACGCTTTCAATATCCCCCTCCTCACGCTTGTAGACGTCCCAGGGTTTTTACCAGGCGTCGACCAAGAATACGGAGGGATAATCCGGCACGGTGCAAAACTCCTTTATGCGTATTGCGAAGCAACCGTTCCAAGAATTCAAGTTATTACCCGCAAAGCATATGGAGGGGCGTACGTTGTTATGGACTCTAAATCCGTAGGCTCAGACATTTCCTTTGCGTGGCCAACAGCCGAACTAGCTGTGATGGGACCTCAGGGAGCAGTAGAAATTATTCACCGAAGAGAAATTCAGTCCGCCGCTGACCCAGAGCAACGGAAGAACGAACTGGTAGATGACTACACCGAGCGCTTTGCTAACCCGTATATAGCGGCGGAACGAGGGTACATCGATGATGTAATTAACCCTGCAGACACTCGAAGGAAAGTAATAGCAGGTTTCGCAGCTCTCCAGAAAAAACGTGAGGAACTTCCCCAACGAAAGCACGGAGTTATTCCCCTATAGGAAAATCATGTCAGAGGAATCACAAATACGAATTCTTATTCGTCCAGAACCAACAGAATTGGAAAGACAGGCGATCATCAAAGCCATGGAACAGCTATGGCCTAGTGAACCTATTCAAAAGTTGTCAACAAGATGGCGATTCAGTGGACGCTGGTGGTCAAAACAAACAGATTGGGAGATCGACTCGAAGCGCTGGCAATGATGAGAGATTATCTGTCACATGTAGAGCAAACAATCGCTGGTGCTAGTGGCCGCTGCCTTTTGCTGGGGCCCAGAGAAAACATTGATGGAACCTTTCCCTCCTCAGTGACAAGTATCACCGAATGGCACGAATATCCCGAAATCGATGGAGTATTTGACACACTTGTATCCATTGAGAACCTTGCGAGTTCGAAAAATCTAAGTAACACGCTGCAAACTCTTCTCATGTTTACTCACCCTGATTCACTTTTACTGTTTTGCGATCAAACAGCAACACCTTTCCGTAATGCGCATACGAGCCGTCAAGATATCACAGGCCTAATGTGGAGTAATGGCTGGTCAGTGATCGAATGCAGTAGAAATACCATTGGAAAAGGAAGACGTCCCAGCGCATATGTATCTGGAAGAGCCCGCCCCAAGCGTCTTTCAAACCACTAAAATTACCATCTGTGACAGATTCCCTACATAAATATCACACCAATGGCACAAGGTGCGACTACCGTAAAAACTTGTGAGTTTAATAGTTCAAAAATTTGGTGGAACTTCCGTCGCAAATGCCGACAGAATGCGTGAAGTAGCGGATCATGTAAAACGAACCCGTGATCACGGCGACGACGTCGTTCTTGTTGTGAGCGCAATGGGTAAAGAGACAGATGAATTACTTCGTCTAGCAAGGGATGTCTCAAATACTCGTCCAGCTCGCGAAATGGACATGCTTATAACCGGAGGAGAAAGAAAAAGCATCGCCCTTATGTGTATGGCCCTCCATGATATGGGCGTTCCTGCTGATTCTTTTACCGGAAGTCAAGCAGGGTTCTTAACAGATACCAATCACCAGAATGCAAAAATTCTTACTATAAGCCCACAACGAATACATGAAACTCTCTCTGCTGGAAGAGTCGCAGTCGTAGCAGGATCTCAAGGAGTTTCTACCGACCATAATATTACCTTTCTAGGTCGTGGCGGTTCAGACACCACTGCAGTTGCTCTCGCTCATGGACTTGACGCTGATGCTTGCGAGCTTTACACAGATGTCTCCGGCGTTTTCACTACAGACCCCCGTGTCTGCGGAGCAGCAAGAAAAATACCCAATATAAGTTTCGATGAATTACTAGAAATGACAGCAGTAGGATGCCCGAAGCCAGCAATGCGGTCGGTCGAGGTAGCAAGATCATACGATGTTCCTTTACATGTACGGTCTGCCTTTACCTGGGAACCAGGAACATGGGTTTCAAAGGAGGAACCAAACATGGAAAAACCAATTATCTCAGCAGTTGTGCCTGACACCTCACAATCAAAAGTCACTGTATATGGAGTACCAGATAAACCAGGTATCGCAGCATCTCTCTTTCGCCCATTAGCGGATCAAGATGTAAATGTTGACATGATTGTTCAAAATACTTCAGAACAGGGAGTCACTGATATCTCGTTTACAGTACCTTCTGAACAACTTGAAATCGGGAAAGAAATCACCTCTGAACTAGCAAATGCGATTGGTGCACAAGGTATTGATACAGACAGTACCGTCGGTAGGGTTTCCGTCGTTGGAGCAGGAATGGCCAGCAACCCTGGCGTTGCAGCAACAATCTTTGAAACTCTTTCCAACGAAAGCATAAATATAGGAATGATCTCTACTTCAGCTATCCGCGTTTCATGCGTAGTCGCAAGAGAGGACGTTGAACGGGCTACAGTAGCGCTTCATCAGGCGTTCGAATTAGATAAAGGCTGAAGGCCAATCGTTGCCCAAACTTCACAAGCTTCCCTGCATGTAACTTGGATAGAAAATAATGTAGTTTTTTGGGGCTGGGAGAAAAATCAGCCTATGCCCAGAAGAAGCCTGCGCCGCCTAGCAGCGGCGTTCCTAGGAAATCAATGGTCCACTCGCGATGCAAGAGTTGACACCTTCGATTTAGAGATACCTGGATACGGGAAAACTTCAGTGGGGGGCCTCATCGCAGAACCATCTGAAGTTGTTCAACTTCTTGCCTCGAAGCATCCGACAAGTCGCTGGTCTCCATCCTTACGGTGGTTACATGCATCCGTAGAGCTTTCTATTGACCTTGTTGTTAGTGGATATGTTATTCCCGAACTTGAAAATGACGGCCTCCACTGGAAAGCCTCATGGGGTTGCATCACCGATTCAGTTGTCTCAGCACACATTCAAAAATTGGAACAATCCAAGCCCCCAGTGGTTGGATCCTCAGATAAAGTATCAGCTTATTTCGTTGTCCAAACCTTCATAGACGCATCATGTCGGATTGGCCTTAAATATTCAGGCTGGAAACCTTCATTTCCGCGAACACGAAATTCATCTGTAACTGCTTTACGACGAATCATGGCCGGCCTCTATGATCCCATCGGCCATATAGAAGCAGATACTGAACAGCACGAGATCACATTTTTAAAAGTCAGCTCAGATTTAGGACATGTCAAAGCCCATCTGGAAGGATCGCCGTCAATCAAATGTAGAGGACGACTTATTCCGGGAAACGATGAAGATCTTTGGAACTTAGAGTTCGAGGCCTACTCTGCAGATGACCATTCATTAGTTATTTCGTGGAATGAGTGTTGGGAGGAAACATCCTCAGCTAAACAAATAGCGAATGGAAAATCTATAGATTCTTTAAGAAATCATATTCTTCAAATTTCTCGAAGATTATCGAACTCTGTACCTGGCTTAGACAGACTTGAAACGGAAGCCCATGTAGGTCAATTGGAGTTAAGTTTTTCTGAAGCATCAATCTTATTACTTGATGGTTTAGATTTATGCGAAACCGTAGGGGTTCCTATTCTTGTCCCAAAGGGCCTGTTACGGAAACAGTTCAAACTCGTAGGAGAAGCAACTCAGAGCGAACAAGGAGGAGTGTCCTCAAACCTCGGCGTAACGATGATAGATGTTGACTGGAACATCGTTCTTGGTGATGATCCCCTCGACGAAGATGATCTTAAGATTCTTGCTGAAGCGAAAACCGGTTTGATTCAACTGAAAGGGCAATGGGTGAATATTGATGCTCATCAGGCTCAAACAGCGTTGGAGGTCCTAACGCAAAGAAAAAAACAAGCCAATTTATTATCCCCAGCAGAGTTGTTGCGCTTTAGTTCAGAAGAAACTACGGAGGAGCATCCAGATGAGATGCAAGCTGAATCATTCATTACAGAAACCACAGCTGCAGAAAAATGGATTGTTCAACTCTTAGAAGGATTACCTGATGAATCTCTTGAAGAAGCTACCGAACCTGCGCTCTTCTCAGGAGATCTTCGTCCATATCAGCGACGAGGGCTGGCGTGGCTTCAGTTTCTCGGCAAACTAGGATTAGGAGGTTGTCTTGCTGATGATATGGGACTGGGAAAGACACCGACAGCTCTTGCCCACATTCTAAATCGAAGATCTACACGTCCGACATTGGTGATATGTCCGCTCTCAGTGGTTCATAACTGGGAGTCTGAGGCAAAGAAATTTACTCCGAGCCTTAAAGTGTTTGTTGCACACGGTGGTGGGCGCCCAACAGGACCATCGTTGATTCAGTCTATTCAAGAGTCTGATATTGTTGTGACCACATATGCCACAGCGACCCGTGACATTGCTGACTTAGCTCAGGTCCACTGGGATCTATTGATCTGCGATGAAGCTCAATTTATAAAAAATCACCATACTCATGCGGCGGCAGCCGTTCGAGAGATACAAGCTAATCAAAAAGTAGCGTTAACAGGAACTCCAGTCGAAAATAGGCTTTCAGAGTTATGGGCGATACTTGATGCTGTAAATCCGGGGATGCTGGGAGGGATTTCATGGTTCAGAGACAACTTTGCAACACCTATCGAAACTCGGAAAGATATGGCAGCACTAGAAAATATGCGGCGCCTTACCGACCCTTTTATCCTCAGAAGGACGAAAGATGATAAGAGTCTCGTCCCTGATCTACCTGAGAAAATTGAACAGGTTGCCTGGGCGAAACTGACTCACGAGCAAGCTGCATTATATAAAGCAGTTCTTGACGATTTTCTCAAGGAAGCTTCACAGAGTGAAGGAATGAAACGAAAAGGGCTAATTCTCGCAACCCTTACGAAATTAAAGCAAATCTGTAACCACCCAGCCCAGTTTCTATCAGATGGAAGCACCATTGCTGGCAGGTCCGGAAAACTTACAAGATTAGAAGAATTACTCGTTGATATCTTGGCATCTGACCAACAGCTTCTCATTTTCACCCAGTACCGAGAAATGGGTGAACTCCTAGTTGATCACTTAGCTGGGGTTATTGGACAACAACCATCATTTTTACATGGTGGTGTTCCTAGAGCGAAGCGTGATTCCATGATTTCCTCCTTCCAATCTGGGGCAGATACACCTATCCTTCTCGTTTCTCTCAAAGCCGGTGGAACAGGATTGAATTTAACTGCAGCAAATCGGGTTATCCACTTCGACCGTTGGTGGAACCCAGCTGTCGAAGATCAAGCTACAGATAGGGCATGGAGGATAGGTCAAAACCAAACAGTCTTTGTCCACAAACTTGTATGCCAAGGGACCCTTGAAGAAAGAATAGATCAACTTCTCGTCGATAAAAAAGAACTCGCTGACAGAAGTGTGGGTACAGGAGATGACTGGTTTACCAATATGGATACAGACCAACTCCGTGAAGTACTTTCTCTTAACCTCTCACAGGCGGTAGATGGATGATTAGACCGCAGACAGAAGCAGGTAAAGCAATGAAAAAACTAGTGTCGGCTCTGGCTGACTACCGAGATCCGCTAGGGCCTGGTGTCGGTATTCAACGTAGAGGAGCTGTCCATGACATGTTCGTGGAATCAGGAAGTGTATCGTTCGAAGTCTACGATGGTCGTGAACGTGGATTCGAAGTCACGATTCATGTCAACCCAGCAAATGAAAATGTTCACAATGCTGTTCGAGATGGAAACGTTCATGAAGCGGTACCGAAAGTAGGCGATGTGCAAATTCATCATGTTTGCCCAGAGTGGGCGTCACCATGTAAACATGAAATCGCAGCGCTTCTAGAACTAACAAAAGCTATAGATGATGACCATAATGTTCTCTTGAATTGGCGAGGGATTAACAGGTCCCAGTTGGACGCCCCCAGAGATCCGGTGGAGACTTCAAAAGAACAATGGAACTCCATACGCAGAGTCGATGGAGAAAGAAAAAAAACTATTGAATCTCTAAGGAACCAATTTCCCCAACAATTCGTTCAACTTGAAGAGTCCGCTTCGGTAAAATCACAACACAACTCACAGGAACTCTCAGAATTCTTCACAGGCAATAACAGCGACGAAGATGTTTTGAAGTATGAGAGAATTTCTAAAATAATTGACGGGCCTCTTGCAGCTCTTCCAAAAAGGTCTGAGATCAATTCGAGACTAATTCTCGAAGAAGCGCTAGAAACAATTACCGAATACTGGTTATCAAGATAAATTAGTTGATTTCTGATACGAATCATTACTAATTCCACACCGTTTCCTACCTCTAGTGTGTAGTCTCATGAGTATGCATATTGGAATTGTTGGAGCTACTGGTCAAGTTGGCGCAGTCATGAGAAATATCCTTATCGAGCGCGATTTTCCGATTTCAAGTATCCGGTTCTTTGCATCTGAGAGAAGCGCCGGAAAAACAATTCTCTTCGACGATAAAGAGATCACTGTCGAAAATGCAGTAACTGCGAACTGGGACGGCCTGGATATAGCGCTCTTTTCTGCGGGAGGAGAACTTTCAAAGAATTTAGCGCCCGTTGTTGCTTCCCATGGAGTGAAAGTTATTGATAATTCTTCAGCTTGGAGAATGGACCAAGATGTTCCACTTGTAGTACCCGAAGTCAATGCACATGCTTTAGAAAATACTCCTAAGGGGATTATTGCGAACCCCAATTGTACGACTATGGTCGCCATGCCGGTACTTAAACCCCTAGATGCAGAAGCAGGTCTAGATAGAGTAATTTTCTCTTCTTATCAGGCTACTTCAGGAGCAGGATTGGCAGGAGTAGATGAGCTCGAGCGTCAGATTGAATTCGCGGGGGATCAGGCCAAAGAATTAACACATGACGGAAATGCTTTGACTTTCCCCGCACCAGAAAACTTCGCCGAAACAATTGCATATAATGTCGTCCCTTTCTGTGGATCTTTCGTCGATGATGGGTTGTATGAAACAAACGAAGAACAAAAACTTCGTGATGAAAGCAGAAAGATTCTAGAACTTCCTGATTTAGCAGTATCGGCAACCTGCGTCCGTGTTCCCGTCTATACGGGGCATTCGCTAGCAATAACTGCCGGGTTTACCAGAGAAATCACTAAAGAACGCGCTGAGGAGATTCTGAATCAAAGTAGCGGAGTTGTCTTAGATGAAATTCCAACTCCGTTGAAAACAGCTGGGATCGATTCAACTTACGTCGGAAGGATACGACCAGATTCTGTATTTGAGAATGGCTTAAGCTTATTCCTATCAGGAGATAACTTGCGAAAAGGAGCTGCATTAAATGCTGTCCAAATCGCAGAAGCCTTGATTTAACTTATCGATTGGTCGCCGCAATAGCTTTCAAAGCATCTTCTCTACGGAATAGGTGACTACGGAGGCGTATCGATATAACGTTGGATCGCCTCTTCAACATCTACACCTACTTGGTTAGCAAGTGAAAAAGTCCAAGCTAGAACATCACCGAATTCGTGAACTCTTTGTTCGTGGGTTCCTTTGCGTATAGCCTGCGCTAACTCGCCAACCTCTTCAGCCAGCCACGCCACGCTCATAGCGATGCCTCTTTCGCGATCGTTTTCACCATAAGTTTCTTCTATATGATCCTGAAATTCCTTAAAATCCATACCACTCCAAGTCGAATTTTTACCCACCCACGATTGGGATTACAACAGAACACAGTAACCCTGTTTAAAGGGCACTGCTATGAGAAGTGTGTTATATTCGATGATTTCGTCACTGGGCCGTCAATGACGATGTCAGGAGTCATATAGTCAACTTCCGAATCTAATTCGGTCAGCTTTATGTTCTGATCTTTCACGAAATCTTTTGTTGTGACTGCTAGAGCATGGCAATCTAATGAGCTGAAATAACTTCCACACTTTCCTGCTTCAATAAATAGCACAGCATCTGCAAATAGTTCGGCTCGTATTTTTTGACGTGAAGCTCCTTGTAAAAGCAAAGAAGAAAGTTCTTCAGATGCGAACGTCGAGTAAAGTTTCTCCTTCAATTCTTCCTCCCACGAAAAATAGTTGTGCTTGTCAGCTGCATGAGCTAACTCATGAATATAGGTAGTTGAATCGGCATCACGTTCGATAATGATGAGATCTTCCTGTCCGAAATATACACCTGTGACTTGGTTACTTCCTAGAAAGACATACTCGGCAACAACAAGTTCTGTTCTTTCAGATAAGTCTTCCACCCACAACGAATAGCTTTTATGGTCGCCTTCATCACCAGTGATTGCTTTGAAAGGTAGATAGATCGCGACTGCAAGGATGATAAGAATAAAGACACCCGTAAACAGCATCTCCTTTAATGTTACTTTTTTTGGAAGTCTTGACTCCAGAGCTTCCTGTTCTCGAGCCCGTACCCACTCGCGGTATTCAAAATCTTCCCAAGAGGAATCTATATTCATCGGATCTTCAGGTAAGGATTGGCCGTTGCTTTCATTCATACTCATAGCACTTTACTGCTCTAAACGGCTTCTTGTTGTACCGAGATTTTTCGGAGAACTATGGGTATCATCGGATACCATCTACGCAGCAGACGGGTAGTGGCGCAGGTTGGTAGCGCGCCTCGTTCGGGACGAGGAGGTCGTGGGTTCAAATCCCGCCTACCCGACAAGTTATTTCTTTGATGTTCTTCGGGGTTTATGCGCCGAGTAAGAAATCTGTTGTTTTCCGAAGCTTCATAGCATTTAACGGCTTCACGAGTTCAGCATCAACCTGGGCTTCAGTAGCAATCCACTTGTCGACTTCACGATCGAGGAGCATGACAATTTTGACTTCCTTTAATCTTCCCGCTTGGGCTTCGTGACGTAAATCAATGCTGGTTGCAACCCCGCCCATATTTCCAATTTGGAGATCAAGAATAACCAGATCAGGTTCGAGTTCTTTTACTACCGGACGGACATCTTGTCCTTTTCGTACCCTACTAACGGTGGTTCCATATGAGGCCAAGGCAGAAAATGTTTCTTCCGCTACATCATCTGAATCTGTAGCAACCAAAATATGAGGCATACTGGAAGACTACTCTGACATAACTCTTGTCTCCATATTTTCCTTAACCCTTTTCCTAATCAATTATCTTTCTTTTCTTGTGTCTTCTTGCGTAAATGCGAGTATCATCCGCGCCTAAGGGATCTTTGTGGAGGAACTATGCTAGATATTCATGTGGAAGGCGACGGAGATTTCAGTATTTGTCGTCCAGCTGGAGAAATAGATTCGTATACAGTCGACTCATTTAGAGAAGCGCTCGCAGATCTTGTGTCTGTCTCTCAATTACTTATTGATCTTAGCGAAGTTCCATTTATGGATTCTGCAGGATTAGGAGCACTTATCGGTGCCATCCGGAAAGCAGGCGAAAATGATGGTGTTGTGGTAGTTTCCTGCGGAAGAGCTTCGCTCATGGGACTACTCCGGACAACAGGATTCGATCAAATCGTCAAAGTTACAGAAACGATCGAGGAAGCTATGGAAGCTTTGGGTAGAACCGAGCAGGAATAAGCTATAAAAAATGACCTCCCCCCGGATATTCACAGCTCAACGCCGTCCAATTAGCTGGATAGCAGTGACACTCCTATGCTTTTCGTTGTTTTCTTCGATGTATCTTTCTCATGCGAATGCCCAAGACTCGCAGCCGGAAAATACAGGTTTTGTAGAAGTTTTTGAAGTGAGCGGCCTGTTAGATGAAGTACTGTCAGATGTCCTATCCAAAGCTCTTGATGAAGTTCAAGTAAATGGTGCGCGCGCCCTCATTTTGCAAGTCAATTCCAAGCAGGCAGTGATATCAGATGCTGAATTAAACCAGATAGCGCAACAAATTGTAAATTCTTCTGTACCAATAGATATTTGGATCGGACCCTCAGGATCATCAGCGCATGGGAAAGTCGCTCAACTTATTAGCGTCGCTGATTCTATTGGCGTTTCCATAGGATCAAGTGTTGGAAACACAGGCGACCAGGTACTTGACTCCAGCACATTTGGAAAGATCTGGGGAGAAAATCACGAACTTCTGCAGTCAGCGACACTCAATTGGGAACAGGCAATTGAGAGGGGAATTGTAGAATGTGAAAAAGTCGAAGTAGACGAATTAGGAAATGCTCTAACACCTGAGCAGCAGCTAGCTCGCTGCGCAAATCCAACGCTGGGAGACTTTCTTGTTTCTAGAGATAGTTTCATTTCTGAAGTCATTGAAACCGAACAAGGCCCTCGCCTCTCGCCATTAACACAGACAAAGATCCGTGGACTTTCACTGTTAGATCAGCTTATGCATACGATTGCAAGTCCGCCGGTTGCATACCTACTATTGATCTCTGGCCTTATTCTCCTTTTGTTTGAATTCTTCTCTATCGGGGTAGGTATCGCTGGGGCTATTGGAGCAGTAGTCTTAGCGCTCGGAAGTTATGGTTTAGCTGCATTACCTATACGACTATGGGCATTAGTTTTGATACTCATTTCGATGGTTGCTTTTGCAGTTGATATACAAACTGTCATACCTCGTTTTTGGACATTTATCGGGGAGGTAGCATTTATTTTCGGAACGGTTTTTCTCTACCCCGAGACAAGCGTTCAGATGTCATGGATTCCGATGACAACAGGGATCGTAGGTGTATTCATTCTGATGTTCAGAGGAATGCCGATAATGATTCGTGGCCGATTTGCCACTACAAAAATAGTCATGTCAGGAAATGAAACACTGACGTAAGGCATCCCGTTATTTCTAATAAACGACCTGAGCTTAACGTACTTTATGTTTCTTCTAGTAATCCAAGATCATGCAGTCATATCACTGAATAGGCTGGTAGGAGTCAAAAAAGACATCTTTTTCTCTTTTTCTGAAGTTTTTTCATGAAATATCCATTTTTTTCTTGCCACAGACTACGAACGCTGACTAGGTTCCGGTTAAAGGGGGTAATGTTGAGTGCGCTAATTGACGATTCAGCTTGGCAATACAGGGCAGCTTGTCGAGGCCCACAAATTCACGTCTTCTTTCCACCTCCACATTTTGAACGTAAAGATGCCAAAAGGGCACGAGAACGTCGAGCTAAGTCGATATGCAATTCATGCAGCGTACGGACGGATTGTCTCGCGTATGCTCTTAAGATCCGAGAACAGCATGGAATATGGGGAGGTCTCAACGAAATGGAGCGCAAATCCCTTCTTCCTGAAAAAACTTTGAACTAGATAGCTAGCCCACCTGATTCGAAGCAACCTCAAGGGCGACTGTAATCATCTCATCAAAAGTATTTTCTCTATCAGCTGAACTCATAACTTCATTTCTGACAATATCGTCGCTCACTGTGAGTAGCGCCAACGCTTTCGCACCCTCCAGGGCAGCAATAGTGAAAAGCCCAGCAACCTCCATCTCAACTCCTAAGATTCCTCTCGCTCCGAGGTCTTCAAATATTTCTGTACTAGGACCGTAAAAGAGATCAGAGGTGAAAACTGGCCCAGCTACAATCGGGATCTGCTTTTGCTCAGCGACGCGCATAGCTGACGACAATAGATCCCAATTTGGAACTGAAGGCAGAGTAAGACCGTTATTTAAAGTGGAAATTGCAGCAGAATCAGTTCCCGCACCTGTAGCACAGATGATGTCGCCCAACCTCACAGACTCCGATAGGCCTCCACAGCTACCAACCCGAATAAGTGTCTGCACTCCATAAAATCTGATCAATTCCGTATAGTAAATCGCCGCAGATGGGACTCCCATCCCAACTGCTTGAACCGAAATCGGAACACCATTAAAAATTCCTGTAAAACCATCTGCCCCTCGCACACTATTTACCTGCTGAACTTCACCCAGATAGTTTTCTGCTATAAATCTTGCTCGCTTTGGGTCCCCAGGAACAAGGACGATAGGGGCGTAATCTCCTCTTTGTCCCTCAAGGTGAGGGGTTGGTCCATTATCCATGACGGTCCCTTATTCTGATTCGATGTTTAAACATAGCTCTATGGTAGAGCTAATACACAAACGACTTCAATCGATACTTGTCATACGTTTTCCAGGGAGCCGAACATCTCCTCTTCGGACGGTGATCCCTGAGTTATCAAGGTGCGCCAATAGAGGTAAGACGTATTTTCTCGTCGTCCTTAATTCTTCCCTAATCTCACCAACTGTGATGCCTTCTGGGTCTTTCTTTAAAAACATTCTCGTCAGGACAATCGTTGCTTCTTCAATGGCTTTAGGAGAGAAATAGATCCCTCCTTCTTCTATGACTAATCCCCTCCGTACTAGCTCTCGAAGTTCTGGTTGCGTTATGGAAACAGGTTCGGGTGGTCTGAACAAGTTCATTTCTAGTTCAGTCAGAAATTCGTGATCTGCGAGACTATCTTCACCTACTTTTCTAACGTAGTTTCCCTCTAAATGAACATTTGAAAGTAAATCAACAATATTACGCTGGTTCTGACTTAGAGCGGAAAGATTCACACCAAGTGCTCCTCCGTCCTCGATTAACTGAAGCACTTCGCTTTTTAACTCGTCGACCAGTGGGGGATGAACAATCCAGTCTTTAACAGTCGCAGTTCGCCTCACACCAGTCAAAGCTTCCAAATGGTCTACCGAAATCCAGCCATGCTCAGAAATAATCCTATTAATGTCCGAATCAGGATTAGCGCTAGACGACTTGAGTAACGGCTGTGCATCAAGGATTACCCCACCTCCAATGGTTTCTCCTCGTCCGCTATCGCGGAGAATATATCTATCACCTAACATCAATGGCAGCTCATCTTCTATAAATATGCGAACCTTTCCTTGGCCACCAGGGGAAATACTCTTCGGCCCAAGCACTCGTAATTTTGCTGGATACTCCCCGGATCCCAAATACACTAGATAGGCTCCTCTACGCGAAACATCATGGTCGAGTGCATTGAGGACCGACAGATCAGCATCAAACTTCGAAGTAAGATACCACTGCTTGGATCTGGTAAGAACAGATCCTCTACTGAGGTCATTATGGTCTACCCCCGTAAGATTAACTGCAACCCTAGCCCCCTGAATAGCAACCTCTAATTCTTCATGATGTGATTGCAATGCACGTATTCGAACATACTGATTGTTAGGAGATAGCAATAGTTCTTCCCCTACCTCAAATGATCCACCTCCCAAAGTACCAGTAACTACCGTTCCTGACCCTTTTGCAGCAAAAACTCGATCCACCCATAAACGTGGCCGCCTACTGTCAGGATTCGATGGGGTCGCCCCCAAAACAGAATCAATTTCAGTAACTAGATTCTCCATACCTTTCCCCGACAAAGCATCAACACGCACAATTGGTGCAGCGCTTAGAAATGTCCCTTCCAGATGATCAATAACTTCCAATTCGGCAAGGTCACATAACTCCTGATCAGCTATGTCAATTTTCGTCAAAACAACGATTCCGGAAGACACGCCAAGTAAATCAAGGATCCGCAAATGTTCCTCAGATTGGGGCTTCCACCCTTCATTCGCAGCGATTACGAAGATACATGAGTCAACTGTTCCTACACCTGCCAGCATATTCCTAATAAATCTTTCATGGCCTGGCACATCGATAAAGGAAACGGTGTTACCGCTTGGAAGTGCGAACTGGGCAAATCCTAAATCGATGGTTAATCCGCGTTCTTTTTCCTCAACCCAACGATCCGGATCGGTTCCAGTTAAAGCATGAATGAGAGTAGATTTTCCATGGTCTACATGGCCGGCTGTACAGACGACGTGATTAGCCACTGATTAACCCAGATTCTCTAGCGCAGCAGCTACTAATTCATCGTGATCAGGGTTGATAGTTCGAAAATCTAAATAGGTATCTCCATCTTGAACACGAGCAATGATCGGTAACCCACCATTAACACCGCGTCGTAATTCCTTACTTCGGTCTCCCGGTAGTTTTAATCCGATAGACGGAATAACAACTGTAGGCAGAGTTCCACCTCCAGGAACAGAGTCCATGGTAGTAACTTCTCCAGCGTTTATATTTTCAGCACGAAGTAGTAATTCATCTTCACGAAAACATGCCATCCTCCAAAATGGGATTTTGTCCCCATCTCGATGAAGGTAACGCAATGCTAACTCCTGAAGTGAAACAAGAGTATGGCTTCCCGGCCGAAGTACCCTTGCAAATGGGTGCCGAAGACACTTTTCAATCAAATCAGACTTCCCAGCGATGATTCCGGCTTGTGGACCTCCAAGTAGTTTGTCACATGAGAAAGTCACGAGATCTGCTCCGCTTTGCAGGGTTTGCTTGGCCGCTGGCTCTCCAGCAAGCCATTCAGGAGCACCAGTACTCAACCAAGGGCAGCTTGAGTCCAGTAAACCAGATCCGATATCGGCGACAAGAGGAAGATTTAATGAAGAGAGCTCCTCAACAGTTGTTTCCTCTGTAAAGCCAACAATTTTATAGTTTGATTGGTGCACCTTCAGAGCCATGGCGACATTTCGATGGGCTTCTATGGCTTTTTGATAATCGACTACTCGTGTCTTATTCGTCGTTCCAACTTCGACTAGATATGCTCCTGATAGTTCAAGTATCTCAGGGACTCTGAACGAACCACCTATTTCAACGAGCTCACTACGTGAAATCGCAACCCCTTGACCGGTAGCTAGAGCAGATAGAACTAGGAGCACCGCCGATGAACAATTGTTGACAACCATGGCAGATTCAGTTCCGCACAGTTGAGCAAAAAGATTTCCAATACTTGTTTGTCGAGAACCTCTATTGCCATCATTTAAGTTAAATTCGATATTCGAAGAGAAATGTGATTGGGGAATTCCCCAGGAAGCTCTTCCAAGGTTCGTATGAAGAAGCACCCCAGTTGCATTTACAACCGGTTGAATAAATGAACGTTGAAGACGTTCCACGCGCTCTTCCATACTTTCCCAGTCACCTTCAGCGATAGCTAGCCGCGCTTCTTTGACTAACAGCTCGTGCGGAATTCCTGAATTTTGCATAGATAATGCCAAGTCATTTACGGAAGGAGGCTTCTTTTCCATACTTTGACTCTAGAACTGATTACTCCCTGATCCATCAAGGATTCCAATTGGTTTTGCTTTTTTTTCTTTAGAGTCTCTCTCAAAAGTCAAAGCAGACAGTTCAGGTCGTAGAATGGAAGGGATGTTTTTTCTGCTGCTTCTCTTATTCCTTGCGGTTCCTTTGGCCGAGATCCTAGTAATTGTCGAAGTCGCGCAGAGAACCGGAATCCTTGAAACTATTGCCCTTCTTCTGATCGTGAGTATTCTCGGTGCTTGGTTGGTGAAATCTGAAGGCATGGGAGTTATCAGAAAAATACAATTTCAGCTTGTTCAAGGGCAGATTCCAAATAAGGAATTATTAGATGGGGGCTTAATTCTTATCGCTGGTGTTCTTATGCTTACCCCAGGTTTCATTACAGATGTAATCGGATTACTTCTCCTCTTCCCATTAACTCGTCCAATAATACGCCGACTTTTTTTCAGGAGAATAGTCAACCAACCGTTCAGTGCACCCGGGTCGAACACGGACCAAAGTACGTTCAATTTCAATCGCGGTTCATTCTTCCATATGGGAAACAGTGATATTGACATCGTCGATCTACGTAGAGAAGACGATGACCTTCGTGATCCCCCTTCACTGGAGAACTGATATGGGAAAGAATAGTAAAGCCATACGAGAAGATGAAGAAGAAGAAGAAGAAGAATTAGGCCCTGAGCCTATTGTTCCTGGGGTGGCTAGAGCGTTAAGTCCACTTGTCCGTCGAATACTTGGGTTGAATCCAAGTCCGCGAACCTCATATGGGACAAACACCTACCTTGTTGGTATTGATGAAATAGTTGTGATTGATCCCGGCCCAGAAAATAGTGCTCACTTGGACTCAGTTGTCGGCTGTGGTGGTGACCGAATCCGATGGGTTACCACAACATGCTCTGACCCCGCTCACGCTGGTGGTGTTGAAGCAATGATGGATCGGACAGGAGCTGAATGGTTTGATCCTAAAGACGGAAACACAATCCTCGGAACTGAATTTCGACTCACTGCCCATGAAATGGGTGGACCTACAACAGATCACCGGACCTTTTTATTAGAAGAGGAAAGAACACTGTTGTGCGGCCAATTAATCGCTGAAGAATGGTCAGTCCCATTAGTATCTGGGCAAGCAGACCTTACGATAGCTCTAGAGAGCATCAATAAAGCTGCAAAAATGCGCCTTCGAAGAATCGCCCCAGCCTTCGGCCATGTGGTTGAAGATCCTAAGGCAGCTATTACTGCGACATTGGAACGATACTCAGCAACTGATGATTTGATCGTTAAAGCACTTAAAGAAGGTGCTACATCATCGGAGGAAGTAGTTGCATCTCAATTCTCGAAGATTGATGACCCCACAGAAATCGATCTTCTCATCAGCAACGTAGAAGTACATCTTGAAAAACTAGCATCCGAGAAGACGGTGAAACAGCTCAAATCTGGATGGAAGGTTCGATAGACCGACCCTTCGAGTTTCTATCTATTTAGTTCAACAGCAGTTTCTTGCTCAATATATGCAGAACAGTCAGTAATCTTGTTCAAAGGAACAGCGTCGTTGATAATTACGTCAACGATGTCATTGAGTGCTACTGAGGCCTGTCCATCACCCAGAATCACTGGATTCCCTTGATCAGATCCCTTACTCACGTTCTCGTCGATGGGAACTGAACCTAGAAGAGGAACACCCAATTCACCTGCGAGCTCTTTTCCTCCACCCTGGCCAAAGATAAAGTATTTCTCCCCATCATTGTTAACGAAGTAGGACATATTTTCAATCACTCCAGCAATACGGAGATAGTAGCTTCTCGCCATATTTGCTACTCTCGCAGCCACATTCTGAACAGTCTTTGATGGTGTAGTAACAACAATCATGTCAGAACGAGGCAGCATTTTTGCTAATCCCATTTGGACATCGCCTGTTCCCGGAGGCATATCAATGATTAGATAATCAAGGTGCCCCCATTCCACGTCTTCGAGAAAGTGGCGGACTGCACGATTAAGGATTAGACCACGCCAATTTAAAGAAGATGACTCCTCATCGATTAGAAATCCCATTGAGATAATTTTTAGAACCCCAGCTCCAGATTTTCTTTCAACAGGCTTTATCTTTCTGGTCTCCTCGTCACCTTCTAATCTCCCAGAGAGACCTAACATCTGTGGAATAGAGAACCCCCAGATATCAGCGTCAAGGACCCCTACGGTGAAACCACGTTGGGCAATGCCCGAAGCAATGTTGGCACTGATAGAAGATTTTCCTACTCCACCTTTTCCTGAAGCAATCATAATTGATTTTGCTGTTCGGGGAATTTGAGTCACTGTTTCTTCTTGCGAAATATTTAATCTGGCACGAGCCATAACATCCGACTTTTCATCCTGAGTAAGTTCAGTCCAGTTAATCTTTATCTTGGTAATTTCTTGAATGTGAGAAAGTTTTGAGTGAATATCTCTTTGGATTTGCGCGCGTAGGGGGCACCCAGACGTTGTAAGTGCGACGGTGATAAGTACGTGCCCATCATCATGATGAACAACACCTTTGACCATTCCCAAATCAACGATATCCGATCCAAGCTCGGGGTCTACGACGCCTTGAAGTTGGTTCAATACCTTTGATTCAATTTCGGAAAGGTCAGATAGTTCCATATAGAAATAGTACCTCGAAAAATTTTCAACCCTTCACCCTTCTCCTCCAACGAGATCCATATTATAATAAATCTCAGAGATTACTTGAGGAGCGAAAAGATGATAACCCTTACTGATGCAGCTACCACCAAAGTCGATGAACTAATAAAAGAAGAAGCTGAAGAAGGCTTAGCTTTACGAGTAGCTGTCCGACCAGGTGGCTGTTCAGGTTTCAGCTATGAGATGTTTTTCGATACTGATATAGCAGACGACGACCAGACAGTTTCATACGGCGAGGTCAGAGTAGTTGTAGATCCATCGAGTTCTATGCTGCTCGAAGGAGCAACTCTGGATTATAAAGACGGGTTAGATCAGTCTGGCTTTAGTATCGATAATCCAAATGCCCAAAAGACATGCGGCTGTGGACAAAGCTTTAGCTAAGAATCCACTCTCACCATTGCATTAATCCTCTTAGGTCAGCGAATTCAACGCTTCTTTCATTTCACTTTTGTCGAAAGCATAATCTAACCTTGCCTCTACTCTGTTATCGCTTCCAGCAACTATGAAGCATGGTTCAAAATTCATGCCATATGTTTGTATAACTGGTGATATCAGCTTTTGAAGATCTGTTCCTTTAGCAATTTTCTTAGGCTCGGTGTATACCTCAGCATGGATTACGTCCCACTTTGGATCTTTAGGAAGTTCGATCAAGAGTTCAAGAACAGGCCCGCAGACAGTTGTTTGACAGAATCCTGGAGTAGAGACCAACAGAATAGTCGGGCGTCCATTACTGAGCGCATCTCTGAGACTGATGTTATGAAATGAACATGGCTCATATCGAGTGCATAGTGGATCAAAGCCAGCGCTATTAGTCAAGGTTGGGGTATCAACAACGCGCATCGTTTCTCCCACTTGAATCAGGTCGGTTTCGTTCTGAGCTATAACCCGAAACTCGACAATTTGAGTTAACTCCTGACTATCAACTTGTAATTGGCAGATCCCTGTGTTCTCCTCAGAAATTTCAAACTCCAAAAGAAAATAGGGAGTAGGAATCCCTTCACTATGTTGCGACAGCAAAACTTTCTCTGATCTTCCTGAAGGAAGTATGAGTTCTCCACTAATTTCCAAAGGGAGGCCGTTTACGACCGGAAGGCCATCTGAACCATATAGAAAAAATGGAGCTCGTTGCGGTCGACCACTAACAAGTGTCGAAGGCATCGTAAAACCATCAGCAAAACCTGCTCGTAAGAACCGGACGTTATCAATAGGAACTGAATTCTTTGATGATTCTCCTTGCCGACTCGAACACGATGAAAGTAATAAGGCGCATCCCGCGCTAGCTATGAACGATCTCCTAGGTATTGAATGTTTTTGCAGTTCAGAAAACAACGGAGCCATAAAAATAAACGTAATTGCAAACTCACGTACTGTCACAGTTATAAGGTTCTATCCCCACCTGCGTTTCATATTTTTGGCTACGCTAGAAGTGATGGAAAAAACAGCAGGACCCTACACTCCAATCGTGCGATCAGGTGATTGGATTATTGTGTCTGGCCAAGTTGGACACCTCGATGGCGTCATAGTCGAAGGCGGTCTGGAACCTGAACTTCGGCAGCTCTTTGTTAATCTCAAACGTTTACTCGCATCAGAGAACGCTACTTTGGATCATGTTCTCAAAACAACTGTTTTCCTTACTGATATAAACGATTATGACCAAATGAACGAAATCTACATGGAAGAATTCGGAAGACACCGTCCTGCAAGATCAGCCGTTGCCGTAGCATCTTTACCTCTCGGTGCGATTATTGAGATTGAAGCCTGGGCTAAAATATAACTAAATAAAACAAGTTCTGTAGAATGGAGAAACCATGGCAGGAACAGTAGTAATTATCATCATTCTCTCGGTACTCGTTCCCGTCGCAATCATTATGACCGGACTCCTTTTCAGTGGGATTCTAGGAACCATCCTTCAAAAAGATGTAGATAAAGAACATGAAGGTTCAGAACTCTTTGAGTTAAGTAGGAAAGATTTCAGCAATTAACCGACTCAAGGAATCTACCAAACGATAGATACCCAGATCATTCTAAGATCCCCACCTTGATTGGCCAAAACTGTAACCAACTGAGCGAACAGTTTGGATCAGTCCTGCATATTCCTCACCTAATTTTGATCGCAAGCGACGAACGTGAACGTCAACTGTTCGAGCTCCACCAAAATAGTCATATCCCCAAACACGTGACAGAAGGGTTTCGCGGCTAAAAACTTTTCCAGGATGCGAAACAAGAAACTTCAACAATTCGTACTCCATATAGGTAAGGTCAAGTGGTCGGCCTTGGATTACAGCTTGATACGTTTCCACGTTCAAGACCAGATCACCATACGAAATAGTATTCCCTCGAGTGCCCTGACCACCTTTCCAAAAGAGGTGATTAAGCCGCGCATGAAGTTCCTGAGGATGGAATGGTGTCAGACAGAAGTCATCGTACAAGTCATAGCGAAGCTCTAATTGGTTCAGCTGACCTCCATTGATCAATATCAGAATATTGGAAATCGGATCAGAACGTTTCTTCAAAGCTCGAGCTAGCGAAAAGGCAGCATCTGGATCTTTATCAGCTACTAATATCGCGCCACCCCATTCATCATGAATCTCGTACTCTTCAGCGACCACGGCATTAGCTACTGCTTTCCAGGCATATCCAGCCATGTCCAGAGACTGAATTAATTCTGGAGGTGGAGGATCTGGAAAGAGAAGAATCGGGGCCATCAGGTTTTCAGCTTACGGTGAAAAAGATCGGAAAACCGACGTTCTGTCCCCCGATTTTCAATACAACTACCAAGTGATTAACAGGAAGGACGTTTACCAAATCGGCAAATACCTTTCTATTTCATAGGGAGTGACATGCCGTTGGTATGTTTCCCATTCTTCGCGTTTATTCCGAAGGAACCATTCAAAAATATGCTCTCCAAGCACATTCCGGACTAATTCAGATTCTTCCATCAAGTCCAAAGCCTCTCGAAGGTCTTGGGGCAATCGCTGTAAGCCAACGGCCTTGGCTTCATCTCGATTTAACGACCATAAATTCTCGGCAGCTTCATCAGGTAGTTCATACCCATCCTCTATCCCCTTAAGACCTGCAGCGAGAATAACAGAGTACGCAAGATACGGGTTTGCGGCAGAGTCTAATGCCCGATATTCAATTCTTGTAGAGGAAGCCTTGCCTGCCTTATGGATAGGAACCCGAACAAGGGCAGATCGATTATTACGGGCCCAGCTTACATAAACCGGAGATTCATACCCTGATACCATCCTCTTGTAACTGTTGATTAGTTGATTTGTTACTGCGGTAAATTCTGGAGCGTGATACAAAATTCCGGCCATAAATTTTCTTGCGACATCAGATAAGCCAAGAACATCCCCCGGATCATGAAAAGCATTAACGTCTCCTTGAAAGAGCGACATATGCGTGTGCATGCCTGACCCTTGCCCTTCATCTATTGGTTTTGGCATAAAAGTCGCATGGATACCTGCGTCTAGTGCAATCTTCCGGACAACAAGGCGTAATGTCATTATGTTGTCTGCCATATCTAGCGTTTCGGTATAGCGAAGATCGATTTCATGCTGGCTTGCGTTGTCTTCATGAAATGAATATTCAACAGGTATTCCCATTGCTTCCAACATGTGTAATGTTCGGCGTCTAAGGCCACTACCTAAATCAAGCGTTGTTAAATCGAAATATCCTGCATTATCCAATGGCTTCCGTTCGTTCGCGTTATTGAAATAGAAAAACTCGATTTCTGGGGCAGTAAAGAATGTAAATCCTTTGTCATGCGCAGCTTTGAGATTTCGTCGAAGGACTTGACGCGGATCCCCCTGAAATGGTGATCCATCCAGATTCTTAATATCGCAGAAAATTCGACCCGTTGGTTCTGAAGGATCTACCCAAGGTAGAAGCTCAAAACTATTTGCGTCAGGCACAGCTAAAACATCGCTTTCTTGCACTCTGCTGTAGCCATCAATTGCAGATCCGTCGAATTGGAGACCTTCTTCGAAAGCGCCTTCAAGTTCGGCAGGTGATATAGCTACAGACTTGAGTTTTCCTAAGACATCCGTGAACCAAAGGCGGATAAGGCGAACCCCTCGTTCTTCAACTGTCCGAAGTACATATTCTTTCTGTGGTTCCATATTCTATTTCTAACGACTAAATTCAGAAAAACTTTCTATTTGGGTACCGATTTAACACTCTGTTAACATATCTCGGCGCAGCTGCAACTAGAGTTCAGAATGCAGTAATGAAGTTGATGAGAGAAAGACTCGGAGAAAATCTGTTTCTTGCTCTCCTAAAGATAATGGAGAATATTGTGACATATCGGGCAGAGTATTTGTGGATTGATGGTACCGAACCAACAGCCGAAATTAGATCTAAGACCAAAATATTAGCTGATGGAGATGAACCAGGTATTTGGGGTTATGACGGTTCATCTACAAATCAGGCTACAGGTGATAATTCTGACGTTGTTCTAAAACCCGTTTTTCAATGTCCCGACCCAATTCGCGGTGGTGACAACATACTTGTTATGTGTGAAACATTCCTGACTGATCAGGAAACCCCACACCCGACGAATACAAGAGCACTTGCAAGGGCGGCTGAGGAAAAATATGGAGATCAAGATCCTTGGTTTGGGCTTGAGCAGGAATACACAATGATCGACCCAGGAACTGGATGGCCTGCGGGATTTCCACCAAATGGATTCCCAGCTCCTCAAGGACCCTACTATTGCGGTGTTGGTGCTCTAAAAATTCATGGCCGTGCAGCTGTGGAACGACACACCACCCTGTGTATCGATGCTGGTCTTAAAATTTCAGGAACAAACGCAGAAGTTATGCCCGGTCAATGGGAATTCCAGATCGGTCCTGCAGGAACTGTAGAAGTAGGAGATCATTTATGGATAGCGCGCTATTTGCTCTATCGCGTGGGTGAAGAACATAACGTTGAAATCAGCATAGAAGCCAAGCCGATGAAGGGGGATTGGAATGGTGCTGGCATGCATACCAACTTCTCAACTCAGGCTATGCGGGAAGGCTTTGATGCGATAACAGCAGCATGCGAATCCCTCGGAGCTCCAGGAGTTCCTGAAAAACACCTTGCAGGATATGGAGTTGGTATCGAAGACCGCTTAACCGGAGAACACGAAACCCAACGCTATGACCAGTTCAGTTACGGTGTCTCAGATCGTGGAGCTTCTATCCGCATACCTTGGCAGGTTTCACAAGATCAAAAAGGATACATAGAAGATCGCCGGCCAAACGCCAATGCTGACCCCTATGTTGTCGCAGCTCTTATGACTGAAACAGTAGGTGCTGCGTTAGCCTAATTTGCTTCTTTAAAAAAGACAGTTAGATAAAACGAAGATCAGTATCTGTATCAATGCTGCGGTAGTAGCAGCTTGATCGGGCCATTCCGTCATCACTTTTTGTATGGCATGCTCCTTGACCCTGTGGGCGAACTAGATATAAAAGAGAATTCTGCTCACAGTTCACTCGGACCTCGACAAGAGACAGAGTATCCCCTGAGGTAGCGCCTTTGTGCCAGATCTCATTCCTAGAAGTACTAAAAAATACAGCTTCTTTTCGTCTGAGGGTTTCTCGTAATGCTTCTTCATTTGCGTATGCAAGAATTAGTACTTCTCCTGATTCGCTATCTTGAACTACAACGGGAAGAACAGAAAAACCTTCATTCCCTATTTCGTTTATCTTTGAAAAATCAAGAGAAAGTGTCGTTCCCTTCTCAACATCATCATGGCTATCCATTGCCTCAGGTTACCCAATAAGCGACATCAGTGAGATAATTAACCTTAATTCATACAAAACTGCTGTTATTGGCCTGTATTTCATAACTTCTCGGTATCTAAATTCTCAGGAAGGCCACAATAGCCCTAACCTGCTGATATGGATTCATTACGGATAGCTGCATGTCAACTGAATTTTCATGTAGGAGATTTAGATGGGAATAGAAAGAAAATCATTGCTGCATACCGACAAGCTGAAGCTGAATCAGCAGATATAGCGATATTCCCAGAATTGGCAGTATGCGGGTACCCCCCCGAAGATCTTCTATTGAAATCTGCTTTCGTTAGGGAAGTACAAAAAACCCTTAATGTGATTACTGCAGAGGTTAACTCATGTGTTGCAGTGATTGGTTTCGTCTCCGGTGAAGAGGCTGCTGCCGATCCAATTAAACGAACATCTAATTCCGCTGCAATATGCGCTAATAGAAAAATTTATGGAGTGTATGACAAAAGAGCACTCCCAGATTACGGAGTTTTTGACGAAGAACGGTATTTCACGCCTGGGAAAGGGAAACCGCCAATATTTGAGATCTGCGGAGTAAACGTAGGCGTAACTATTTGTGAGGACATATGGCTTGCGAACGGAGTCATTAATGAACTAGCTACAAGCGGAGCTCAGGTCATACTTAATTTGAACGCCTCTCCATATGAGCAAGGAAAAATATTCACCCGACAGAATATTCTGCAGCAGCGTATCAAAGAATCCAAAATTCCAATCGTGTACGTCAATCAAGTGGGTGGTCAAGATGAACTAATTTTCGATGGCGGATCAATGGCGATGAATGCAGATGGAGAGATCATCTCAAGCGCCCCTCAATTTGAGGAAAGTATCATGATTTCTGACCTTGAACTACCAAAGAAAACTTCTAGTGAATCAGTTCTCAAGATCCCCTTGGATCCCAAAACATACGAACCCCCAAAAGGCCAAATCGAAAAGAATCCCTTTCTCCCTCTTGAACCATTATCTGAAATATGGAAAGCATTGTGCCTCGCTACCAGCGACTACGTCACTAAAAACGGATTCACTGACGTCGTGATTGGTCTGTCTGGTGGAATCGACTCGGCAATTGTCGCAGCAGTCGCAGCGGATGCGTTAGGACCCGATCACGTCCACACTGTCGCTCTTCCATCACGTTTTTCGAGCTCTCACTCTACTGAGGATGCCGCCTTATTGGCAGCTAATTTGGGATGCGACCACAGAGAAATTCCGATTGAACTAGCCCACAAAGCGTTTCTAGAAACGCTCTCAGAATCATTTTCAGATTTTCCGGAAGATACCACCGAAGAGAATCTCCAATCTCGGATCCGTGGGACTATTCTGATGGCATTATCGAATAAATTTTCATGGCTCGTGCTCACGACAGGAAACAAAAGTGAACTTGCCGTAGGGTATTCAACACTCTATGGAGACACAGCTGGAGCTTATGCGGTCATAAAGGACGTCTGGAAAACTCAGGTGTACGACCTTGCCCTAATGAAAAACTCAACAAGCGGAAAAGAAATAATTCCAACTTCAATTATTGAGAAACCTCCCTCAGCTGAACTCAGGCCTGATCAGTTTGATGAGGACTCCCTTCCCCCATATGACGTTTTAGATAAGCTCTTACGAGACATAATTGAAGGAGACAAGGTAGTCAGCCAACTCATCCAAGAAGGATATGAGCCTGACATGGTCAGGCATATCACCAGATTGGTTGACCTAGCCGAATACAAAAGAAGACAGAGTCCAATTGGGCCAAAGATCTCGTCAAAAGCGTTCGGTAGAGATAGAAGAGTTCCAATCGTTAACGCCTACAACCGTAATACACAATAAGAACGGGTTTGCCCTAACGTCTCTATAGAGATTCTCTCAACCCTGCGATAAAAAAAATTTAGAAACA
>PBIQ01000002.1 GCA_002720485.1 Acidimicrobiaceae bacterium | reverse complement strand
CCGAATGCACGCCGCGTGGCAGCTGAACAAGGCATTGATCTTGCATCAGTTACAGGAACTGGCCCCGGAGGACGAATCACCACAGACGACCTCGCTAATATCCCAGCAACATCTACCCCTCAGACAGGTCGAATACTATCTTCTCCGAATGCACGCCGCGTGGCAGCTGAACAAGGCATTGATCTTGCATCAGTTACAGGAACTGGCCCCGGAGGACGAATCACATCAGAAGACGTTCTTGCCGCACCAGCACCTGTTCCACATACCGAACCAGCACAACCAGAAACTACGACTGATCCAGCCGAACCTGTACCTCAGATCGACGAGCCAGCAGCACAAACAGCTGTCGCGGAAGCAACCCAAGACAGACTCGTTCCCTTCGCAGCCCGAATGGCAGCCGAACGCCTTGGTGTCAACATCAATGACGTTCGCGCCTCAGGCCCTGATGGTCGCGTTAGCAGAACTGACGTATACAACCACGCACGATTACAAGAGACAAAAACGAAGTCCTTTATCTCATCCCAAAGCACTGGAGTACCCGGTGAACGAATCCCACTAAAGGGCATGAGAGGAATCATCGCAGAGCGCATGTACACATCCCTACAGGAAATGGCCCAGCTGACCCTGACAATGGATGTCGATATGGATCGAGTCATCGAATTACGAAACCAACTGAAAGACATAGGTTCAGAAGAAGCAGATATAGTTCCCGGATATACCGACTTCGTCATCGCTGCTGTCGCCCAAGCTCTCCGCCAACATCCCGAAGCCAATAGCCAAATTGACGGAAATGACGTTGTTCTCCTAGAACAGATCAACGTCGGAATGGCAGTAGCCGTACCCGACGGGCTTTTAGTACCGGTCGTTCAAGAAACAGACAAGCTCGACCTAAAAGAAATAGCCGAAGAAACCTCACGGCTTGCTGCAGCAGCAAGAGAGAAAAAACTCACTCTTTCCGAAATGGAAGGCGGAACCTTCTCAGTCACAGCACTAGGGATGTTCGGCGTCGACGCATTCACCCCAGTGATCAATCCGCCTAATTCGGGAATTCTCGGCGTAGGAAGAATACGAGATGACGTCGCATGGGAAGGAGACCTTCCCGTCCGAGTCAAGAGAATGACCATCAGCCTAACATGGGATCACCGAGTGCTAGACGGAGCACCTGCGGCAGAATTTGCGGCAACCATCAAAAAACTTCTCGAGCAGCCACTCCGGCTACTTGGGTAGTTCAATCTCTAAGTTCCGCTCAGAGCATCAACAATCGGGGCCACGTCATCGATAACAGCACCACCAAAAGTAACGTAGTTTATTCCTAGCTCCTCACGACGCTGCTGTATTTTCTCTACCAACTCATCAACAGGGCCAATAAGACAATGCGGGTGATTCGCAATCTCTGAAGCCTCTAAACCGAATAGCTTCGCAAATTCCCCCTGAACAGCATCGCGATGGTCAGTAACCACTGTGAAATAGGCACCAATTTCAATCTCTAAATCAGCAAAGCGCTCTCCAGCACCAGCTCGTATCCACTCAATTTTCTGTGAGGTGCCATCAACGGTTCCACTTCCTACACCCTCAGGGCCTATTTTCCCGGCACTGTTATTGAAATTAATCGAGACAATATCAGCCTCACGACCAGCTATACCAAGCACCCTCTTTGAGCCCCCACCGATCATAATCGGCGGCACCCGCTCCAGCGTCGGCGCTCCAGCGAAACCTTGAGCGCGTACATGCTCTCCCATGACCTCTATTTGGTCGCCACTGTAATGCTGACGAACAAGTTCAAGAGTTTCCACCATTCTGTCAATACGTACCCCAGGTCTCTGCATCGGAATACCCATAGCCTCATATTCCGTTTCGACCCAGCCAGCTCCAAGTCCCAGCTCCAATCGGCCTCCGCTAAACCAGTCGATCGTCGCTACCTCTTTCGCAAGAACAGTAGGCTGGTGGTAATCACAGCAAAACACTCGACAACCCACACGAATAGTTTGTGTAGCTTCAGCAGCAACAGCAAGAGCGGGAATAGCAGCCAAGTTCTGGACAGGATGATTAGCGGCCGTCAACGCTGGACCCTCCCCGATGTAGTGGTCCGCTAAATGAAAACTACTAAACCCCAACGATTCAGCTTTTCTTGCTATCTCACGCCACTCTTCGGGGGAGTCAGCCGAATACGACTGGATACCAAACCGGAAAGGCTTCGTCATACCAGCGTCACCTCACCTGTCGTCCCGTTCACTTCAACCTGAGCCCCATTTGGAATACGCAAAGTCGCGTCAGTTACTGAAGCCACGCATGGCAACCCAAGCTCGCGGCTTACAACAACAGCATGGCTTCTCTGCCCCCCTACATTTACAACTACCGCACTTGCAGCCATAAATAGCGGAGTCCAAGAGGGATCCGTCAACGGAGCTATCAAAATCTCTCCGGGTTCGAGATCCCCAGGCTCAGTCGGGTCAAGAATAACCCGTGCAGTCCCTCGAACCACTCCAGGGCTACCAGCAACCCCGATAAGCACATCTCCCGATGCAGCCTCAGAAACCCCTGTTGAACCTAGACGCTTATACGAGCTCAAAGGAGGGACGACACCATCTTTAATAAAGAACGGTGGTTCAAGTTCTTGGAGCTCCAAGTAGTCCGCATACCGTGTTTCCAAAGTACTTCGCATAGCCCCTCGATCAGCGACAAATGTTTCTAGTTCATCATCTTTCAACATATAAATATGCTTATGATTACCGAGAGACCCTTCAAGCACTGCCCGCTTACCTAACTCTTCAAATACAACACGGATTTCATTCACCACTCTGATGTAATTTGTCTTTGTTCGCTCCTGGAAAACCATAATATTCCCTGCGTTTAACGAAGCTTCGAAGGTTCCTGTAAGTTCCTCATTCCCCAATGCGGCAAGCTTCTCCCGAACTTCGCTGATAGTTAAGACCCGACTCTCAGCAATATCCTTATGACGGCCAGCAGGGTCTTCATCATCTGATTGCAAACGTATACGGTCGAGAAGAGCCAGAGCGATAGCTGGACGAGTTTCCCAAGTATCAGAAAAAATCTCGTATTCATTAGGCCCACGGCAACCAAATTCAAATATGAAATCATTCCAAGAAGAAAGAAACTCCTCTGCTTCTTCGGAGTCAGATGATGAAAGGCGTTCCAGAAGACCATCTACCCCTTCATCAAACGCAGCATTAAGTTCTTCTGAACCCTTCACGCTCCGAGATAAGTCCCACAGAAAGTAGGAAGGCGCTGCAGAATCAACNTCNCCAAGGCCNGTAAGGCACCGCATCGGTATNGTNGNATCTNCGATTGCGTCACTAACCGCAGCAAGTAACCCAGGTGCAATCCCCGAACTTGATGCAGCNACACAGTGCGTGTTATACGTNTCAATCAGAAAAGGTTGAAGAAACCGAGCNCTTTCAACGAGTTCNTCAGGCGAAAGACTCGATAAGTCAGGTCGACTACTTCGAAGCTCCNNNGTTTTTTCTTTGGCTTCGTCTATTTCCGGCCACTCCGTTAACGTCATAACCCAACCAACATGAGCCAAAATGCCCTCTGTAAGATCCTCGTTCACATCATCAGGGTGCTCCTCATACGCAGGGACATCAGGATGGTCACCAAAGAAGGCTAGATCAAGATCCTCTATAGTTACCGCCGGATTTCGGACACCCTGCATTCGGACATTCGACAAATTAATGTAGAAAAACCCTCCAAAAAACCCTCCGGTTTCAGTTCGTGCATCTGTAATTTCTCCTTCAGTAAAGTAGCCCTGTCGGATATATCCATCACGCCACCCAAGGAACGTTCCGTTATCCCAAACAAACGTCTGCCCAAGCGGGCTAGCAGGCGGAGCAAGCACCTCACCAGCATTAGCCCTTGTGTAATGTGGCCAGCGTTCACTTGGCTCTAAATCACAAAACCAACGGTCTTCCATGTGCCCTCCCTAGTATCTAGCCTAAACGTAAGATGAACCTAACTGTTATTTCCTCTGCAATGCGAATCAGCATATAAAAAACTCTGGCCGTACCCCAAAATGAGAAACTCCGAGCCTCTTCAGTGCTCAGTTTTGTAACCGATCTCAAAACATCTATTCTTAAGTACGGTAATAGGAAGAAAGGGATTATTGTGCTTGAAATTGCTATGGCGTTACGCCTCAAAGGAATCGCCGGCAGCGATGCTATTGCTGAAATGACCGGTCGAGAGACAGACGAAGTCGAAGGAGTCCTTCAAACTATGGTCGAAGCCGGCCATGCACAGGAAACCCCTCGCGGACTCCGTTTGCTCCCAGAAGGAAAAGAATGGGTAGATTCCTTGCTTGATGAAGAGCGAGAAGGCGTCGACCAGACATTGATGAATACCATCTATGAAGATTTCTGCCTGCACAATGACACATTCAAGCAACTAGTCACTGACTGGCAGATAAAAGTTATTGATGGCGAGCAGGTCATGAACGACCATGAAGACGCAGACTACGATGCAGCCATCATCACTCGTCTCGAAGAACTAGATCGTGTTGTGCAACCAGTTTTTGTAAACGCTGCTGAACTGGCACCTCGACTTGGAAGGTATGTTGAACGCTTTAGCGATGCTCTTGAGAAACTCCAAAGTGGGGACGCAACATATCTAGCTGCGCCCCTCAAAGATAGCTACCACACTGTCTGGTTTGAAATGCACGAGGAGTTAATTCTGCTGAGCGGACGAAACCGAGCTGATGAGGCAGCTGCTGGTCGAGGAGCATGACATTTCGAGCTCGACGAGCTGACCTAATGTTAAATGCGTATGAGTGGTATGCGCGTAGAGCAGCAATTCATCCAAAAGGGAAAAGAGGAAAAAGGTTCTCGTGCTTCGGTGAGGGATCAATTATCTGCTTCCCCCCAGCCGCCCTTTTCGGAGAACATGCGATCCGAATAGGAGTAGATACACTCATTGGCCCCTATGTCTCGCTAAGTGCAGGAATGGCCCCAAACCAAGAGCTATTAAGCGACAGGATTGTCCAAATAGGTGACAGGGTCCTTATCGGCCGCGGGTCAAGCATCGTAGGGCATTTTGAAATCGTCATTGAAGATGACGTTTTTTTCGGCCCCAATGTCTACGTAACAGATCAGAATCACGGATTTGATAACAAAGAACTTCCAATCGGAAAACAAACAATGCCTGAGGAGCCTGTCAGAATAGGCTGGGGTTCATGGATAGGAACAAATTCAGTTGTTCTACCAGGAGTAACCATAGGGAAGCAGGTCACCGTAGGAGCTGGATCAATCGTCACTAGCGATCTTCCCGATCATTGTGTGGCTGTTGGTTCTCCGGCGAGAGTTATCCAACAATTTTGACGTTGGAGACGCTTTTATCTACGTTAGGCGTAAGGGGAGATTATGAGCTCACAAGCAGTTGAAGCATTAAAACTTATCCATAAACAGGTTGAGAAGGTCATACAACAAATCGATGATGACGATTGGGAGAAGGACAGCCTTTGTGAGGGTTGGAGAGTGCAGGAAGTCTTCGCACATATGTCATCAAACATGAAGGAAGCCATCAACCCCACTCCGCCACCTGAAACCGAACAAGAACCACTTAAAGCAGAAGAAGCGATGGAAGCATTAGTAGCTCCTCGAAGAGAGTGGACTGCTCAGGAGCTCCTGGATGAGTACGCTCAATACTTTGAATCATGGATTGTATGGATGACTGCTTTGCAGGAAGAACCCACCGCGTCAACCATGGTCCCACTTGCAGATCTAGGAACCTACCCACTGCACATGATGGCAAATGCATTTGCTTTCGACCATTATTGCCACCTGTATGTCGATATTCTTGCTCCAGAGGGTCCGCTAACCATAGACGTCGACTCTGGAAATGACGAAATGATCAGGCCGGGTATTGAATGGATGATCGCTGGCATGCCGCAAATGCAGGCTCAAGAACTCGCTGCAGCTGTCACACAGCCGCTAGAGATTGAATTAACTGGGCCAGGCGGAGGAACATGGACAGTCCAACCCGCAGGGGATGACGGCTTGATCACAGTCCCACCGAGAGCAAATTTAGGTGCCAGAGCCACGGTTACATCAACAGCCCATGACTTTGTTTCCTGGGGAACCAAACGCTCTGACTGGCGGTCAACATGCAGCATCGATGGAGATGAAGCCTACGCTACGACTGTTCTCGACACCCTCAATATCATCTAGCTACAGGGTAAAAGATGGTGGTGTGAACTGTCCTGAATTAGCGCTCATCCCTCCGTCGACCGGCAGATGAACTCCAGTTATCTGGCTCGCTTTCGTTGACAGCAGAAAACTATGCGCAGCCGCAACTTCACTTGAGCGGCCCCATTTCTGTAGCGGCATTCGACGACGAAGGTCCTCATATCCAGGTGAACCTTCACCATATGGCCCTTCGGTCATCCCAGTTTCCGTCGGCCCTGGACATACTGCATTAATCCGAATTCCTCGACTAGCGAGATCCATTGAAGCCGATCTCACAAGATTAATCACCGCAGCTTTCGAAGTGTTATAAACCCACATTCCCGGGTCTCCTCGCATACCGGAAGTAGATGCAGTCACAGTGATAGCGGAACCCGGCCGCATCACCTTTGCGACGCTCCGGATACCTAGAACAACGGCACGAACATTGACTTCCTGAACGCGATCAAAAAGCTCCATCGATTCACCGAAGAGATCATCACGACCTGCAATCCCAGCATTCAGGACAGCGCCATCAAGACGACCAAACCTCTCAAGGGCCGTGTTTACCGCGGCGTCGTTATGGTCAGGGTCAGCTACATCCCCTGTAACAACCGCAATCCGTTCATCTCCTTCCGCCCAGCTCAGGTCGGACCCTGGAAGATCCGAGCCAACAGCGAACCCACCTTCCTGGAGGATCTCCTCAACCGTTGCTCTTCCGATACCGGATGCCGCACCGGTCACCCACACAACACGGCCTTCATGTAAATCAGTCATAATTCTAAACCTATCCTGTAACAGTAACCGCAGCTTTTGTTGCGGATAAAAGATGGATTGCCCTCTCAGTAAAATCTGGGAAAGCATCCCGTAGTTTTTTCGATCGTACTTCAACGGAGAACGGTACTAAAGTATCGAAGAGCGTTTCAAATTCATTGACAGGAAGCTGGCCTTCTCCGGGAATTTCACGGCCGTCAACAGCGTCGCGTACTAGTTCCTTCGTTGACCAGCCATCGGGCTCTGCTTGAGCATCACACCATTGGGCATAAGGAAGGAGAATCGGGTCAACGGCGCGGATCTGTTCGTACGTCGTACCGGATCTGAAAACATGAATAAGGTCGACGAGAATTCCAGCATTATCTTGCTCTACAAGTTCGATCACCCTTAAAGCATCTGCTAGTGATCGCACTGACGTGAATCTCATAAATTCGATACATACCCGAATATTCGACGGACGCGCGAAGACGCAGAGTTCGTTAAGACGTTCAGCTGTCGCTGCAACCGAATCGAAATTAGAGATAGTTAGTATATTCCGTGCGCCTATTACCGAAGCAGCTTCAATAAGTCGCTCTCCACAATCACCTTTTGGGCCCATCCTGATAACTTCCATGTCAACCACCGTCAATCCAGTATCATCGATACGCTTTCTGACTTCACTCGTTGTCCTGTCTGTCCATGTCGAAGGGTCAAACCAGACCCCGGTTCCTTCCCATCCTGCTTGGGCGGCAACTTCCACAAAAGTAGATGGGTCGTCTTCAAGTTCCGGAGAAACTCCAGCAGCGATCGAAATTAGACGGTGATTACCCATGGGTTTCATTTAAGCACCTATCGGCTCAGAGAAATAATTTGGTTTGGCACTTTGCGTTCTGCACCGCATATGGGGGAGAATGAAGTACATTTCTCAAAGAGAGTGAGAAGGGGGAAATATGGAACTTGAAGGACAGGTTGCGCTGATAACCGGCGGTACCAGAGGGATCGGCCGAGGTATAGCTGAAGCTTTTGTTGCTGAAGGAGCAAACGTCGTCATTAATGGACGAAGCGCAGACAAAGGAGCCCAAGCTATAGAAGAAATGGACGCAGGTGATCAGGTCCACTTCATTGCAGGGGATGTAACAGACCGGGAAACATGCGAAGGGCTAGTTGATCAGACGGTTGAGCATTACGGAAAGATCGACATAGTCGTCCCAAACGCTGGAGGCGGAACGGCAGAAGGTGAAGAGCCTTCACCTCTGGTGGATCTAACAGACGCTAACTGGGAGTTTGTTCTAAATTGGAACCTCAATCATCCCATGTGGTTAATGCGGAGAGCGCTCAAGTACATGATTCCTCAGGGTTCGGGACGGATTATGTCTGTCTCTTCCATGTATGGGAAAGTTGTCATTCCTGCCCAAGCACCATATTGCACGACAAAACATGCACTCAACGGTCTAACGAAAGTAGTGGCACAGGAAGTAGGGACACTTGGAATCACTGTAAACGCCTTATGCCCAGGTGGCATTCTGACCGACGTCATGAAAGAGTCAGGGCCAATGGCGGCTGAACAACTCGGAATGGAATTCGAAGAATTCCTAGTATGGATGCAACAACCATCAGCAATTAAACGAATGAACACCGTTGAGGATTGCGCATTGGTAGCGGTACTTCTTGCTTCAGAGGCAGGTGCCGGTATTACAGGATCATTGATCAGTATCGACGGCGGACAAGCGCCCTACTAGACGAGGAGATTAAAATGGGAAAACTTGAAGGAAAAGTAGCAGCCATCACGGCAAGCACACGGAGCATCGGACGGGCGATAGCGGAAGCATATTTAGCTGAAGGAGCCCAAGTGGTTGTCAGTGGACGATCAGAGGAAAAAGGTGCCGCTGCACTCGAAGAGATGAACGCCGGTGATAACGCAACATTTATTGCCTGTGACGCAACAAAGCAAGCTGACGTTGAAGGGCTCATCGATGGAACTGTTGACCATTTCGGCAAAATAGACATCGCAGTGCTCAATGCCGGAGGAATCCTCGATGCTGCTCCTGTAGCGGAAATGACTGACGAGAGTTGGAACTACACCCTCAACTTAAATCTGAACCACACATTTTGGGGTATGAGAAAAGCACTTCAACATATGATCCCACAGGAAGATGGCAGGATTATTGCTATTTCTTCAGTGGAAGGAAAAATGAAAGTTGAAACCTGCAGTAATTACACGGCGACAAAGCATGCCATCAACGGCCTAGTAAAGACAGCCGCCCATGAGGTCGGCGCTGCCGGAGTTACCGTCAATGCCATACTCCCTGGTTTCGTCCGCACTGATCTCTTTTATGAGTCAGCTCCGCAGACGGTAGAGGCCATGGGTATGAATGATATTGAAGAGCTTGCTGAATATTACGCCGCTGGGTCTGCAATAAAGCAGCCAAATACAGTAGAACAAGTGGCCGCAGTTGCCGTTATGCTCGCGAGAGATGAAGCAAGAAACTTCACAGCTTGCCTCTTCCCATGCGACGGCGGGACTATGCCATACTAGATCGCTGCAATGGTAAGCGAGCTAGTCGAAGAATTTCATTCACTGATACCGGGAACTAGTTCTGACCCATACGCAACCTTCAAAAAAATCCGCGACAATCCGGTTTTCTATAGTGACCTAATCGATGGGTGGGTAGTCAGCCGATGGAGCGATGTATCTAGAGCTCTACAGGACACAGAATATTTCACTCCAATGGAAGCTGGATCCGGAAGTTCGGGTATTTATGGCCGGACTATTCTCCATATGTCCGGAGAAGAGCATAGAAAGAAATCAGCTATCCTCGCTAGACGACTCCGAAGCCCAAAAAGGCTCGGCGGCGACATTGGAGAAATGATCCGCGACATCGTGAAATCATCTGGAAACGCGCTCCCCAGAAACCCAGAACCGGCCGACGTTAAAGGACTATTCACCTCGATCATTCCTCTGGAAGTGATCGGGGAACTTATGACAATGCGAGAAGCCACGGCATTTCCCGACTGGTATCATCAGATCGTCGCAGCAAGCGTTTCCAACGTCACTGGAGACCCAGAAGTCCACCAGCGCGGCGTCGAAGCACGCGAAGACCTCTTCGCATGGCTCGAACCAGAAATAACCCAGAAAAGAGAATGCCCGACAGAAGACCTATTCTCTGATCTGTGCACAATCGAATATGAGCAAGAAAGACTGTCAAACAGTGAAATCAAGTCATTCTGCGCCTTTCTCCTTTCTGCCGGGATAGAAACAACAGATCGAGCGCTCGTGAACTTATACCGAGAACTCATTCTTTGGCCAGAACAGTGGAAGAAGCTGCAGGAAAACCATGACCTCATTCCTTCAGCTATAGCTGAGATCCTCCGGTTTCGCCCGCCCGTGCAAGGAGCTGTAAGAAAAACACGAAAGCAAGCTACTTTAGGACGAACACAGATTCCTGAAGGAGCAAAGATCATGTGTCTTCTTGGCGCAGCAAACCATGACCAGGAAATCTTTGAAAACCCAGACCAATTCGAAATTGATCGATTTTCCGATAACCAGCGTGCACAGTTCACTCCAGCTGGAGATAACAGGGCATTTGGAGGAGGTTCTCACTACTGCACCGGGTCACTCGTAGCAAAACTTGAAATGGAAGAATCACTTCGCTACGTGCTTGAAAATTTCTCAGAAATCGAATTTGCTGGCCCAGTACCAAAAGAAGTTGGTTTCTACCTGCGGTCATCAGAATCGTTACAGCTCATCCTCCACCCCAAAGGCAACAATGTTTAAACTCGGCCCCCCAGTCCAAATCGCTTACGCTGTCAACGACGCTCACCAAGCAGCGGGCCAATGGGCAAAAGATTTCGGCGCTGGCCCATTTTTTATAGCTGAACACATCCCTGTCACAAACGTTATCCACCGAGGAAACCCAGGAGTCTTTGACCACACGTCAGCCTACGGGCAGTGGGGCAACATCATGGTAGAACTCGTTCAAGACCATGGCGATGGCCCATCCGCTATACGCGACCTTTACGCCCCCGGCGAAACAGGACTACACCATGTCGCATACTTCGTTGATGACCTTGATACAGCCACTACGGAACTAGCAGAACGTGGATTTCCGCTAGCTATGTCGGCGCAAGCCCGAGGAACAACTCGTTTCCATTTCATTGACGCTGTCTCACAGATGGGCCATTTCCTCGAACTTTACGAACCTAGTTCAGCGTTGCAATCCTTCTATCAAAAGGTACGAGATGCATCTATAGATTGGGACGGATCAGATCCCATCAGGTCCAGATAAATTAACGATCTCCGGCAGCTGGCCTACCGCCAAATCGTGAGCGATCAGCGTTAACCGGATCACTGATCTTCTCCACTTCAGCTTTCCAACCCCAAGCACTAATGATTGAAAGTTCCTTGAATCTCCAACGCCCATCATCCTCGAGCTGAAGGTGCCCCTCATACCTCCCGCCTTGAACTCCGACCGGCCGAGTGGTAGTAAAATACGCACTCAACATAGCCGTCGACGCAGTCTCATCAACCACGATCGAAATATTTGACGTCGTATGACCTCCGGCAATGATTGAGCGCTTAGATCGGTAGCGTTCATACAGTGGGGCGATAGCCTCACGGCCTTCAAAATGCATGTCCTTCCCATCAGGTGGGAAATTCAGGACATCAAGAACCGCATCCTCTGCGAATGTGTCAAGAATATCTTCTTCATATCCCGTATCAGCCCCATACAGGTACTGATTAAAAGTGTGGATAATGCCTTCACGGGCACGAAGACGACGCACTTCTGCCTCTAAGGCCTCTACCCGATTTTCTAAATCGTCACTCATTAGAGCGTCTCCATTTCCCAACCCTCCGGTGGCTCGGTAATGTTACGAGTTGGTTTCACGAGGCGGGGGTGGTGTTCTCTCCCTCGCAGCTGCGCTTCCAGTAGCGTCCCATCATATGTAATCCACTCTTGCGGATCCAATTCGATAATGACCCGCCCCGGGGTATCTAATCGTCGGCTAAATTCCGCATTAGCGGCAGCATCTCCAGCTCGAAGCCGAGCGGCAAGCATCGGGTAGAACCACTCTTTAATTTCTGCGTTGTTTTCATGGACCGTAGCAAGCGTCTTCGCAGTTGTTGTTATATCACCACCAAGCCACGTTCCTTCACTAGAAATCACAATCGAACTCTCCGGCCTAGCTTTGAGAGCAGGGACACGTTTCCGCTGCCCCATGCACGTCACCCAAAACTTCTCTTGGTGCCAGACGTAACGGTGCAGAACTCCTACAGGCCATCCATGCCGGTTCGTCCAGTTAACGCAGCACTCAGTTTGGGCAGTGTACAGCCGTTCGCGCTTCTCATCGCTGACTGAAACGTCGCTGACGTCCGTGTAATCAACCTTTTTCCCCATGGTGCCTCTTTCTATAAGACAGTTTCATTTTTAGGCACAAGCACTACATACGTTTTCGCAACCCTGTCATAGACTGTCTGCCGGTTTGGGTCACTAAATAGCCAATACACACAGATAACGAAAATAGCGATTGAAGCTATAGCTCCCACAAACGGGATAACCCCAATGAGGCCAGGAGCCCATCGCAGAGCAGCCACAGACCCTTTCGGAGGGGTCATACCATTTTCAACTTCAACGATTCGGAATCCTAGGATCAGTTTGCCCGGCGTCCCACCCTTCGTTGTTACGAAACCAACTTCATAGCACACAGCCACGATAAGCGTGAGAAGAGTTAGAAGGTAGGTGCTTCCAACACCCCCACCGAAAATGAGCCCCAACAAGAGTGCAAAAACTAGCATAAGCGCTATGTCAATGATCTTCGCACCGGCTCTCCGCCAGGGTTCTAGACCTACGATACCGGGCGCCCACGCTTCACCGGTCCAATAACGCTTTGTACCTTCAGGGTCGCCTTCGGCCCAGTACCAACCAGCTTCTTGTGTCGTCATGATCCTCCTATGTGTGTCTTGCTTCTAGTCTGGCATGAAAGGTTCACCCATGGGTATTCAAAGAAAGCATTCTCTGCTGATGCTACGTTACTCAACTAGCGGTCAACGAAAGGTAGCACCGGAGGTCCGCCTTCGACACGCCTTTTTGCCTGCTCTAGCGCTTGCTCACCATAGTGGGCATGGGGTAGGACCCAAAAAATTCCCTTCTGGATAGAGTCGACAACAACGTTCGCAACCTCACTGGGTGATAGCTCCTCTTTATTTCCCACTCCAGCCGACCCCATCTCTGAGGGCGAGGCAACACCTTCTCTATTGCGTTCGGACCAATGGATATTCGTGTCAACCATGCCGGGGCACAAAACAGACGCAGTTACTGGCGTGCCCTTCAATTCATGATGCAGTGTTTCCGTCAAAGCAACCACACCGCGTTTAGCGACGTTATAAGAGCCAATCGAGGGGAAAGCTAGCAACCCGGCAGTGGATGCAGTATTCATTACATGCCCACTCTCACCACTCTCAAGCATACGTGGAACAAAAGAATGCACACCATAGATCACGCCCATCAGATCAACGCCTAAAACCCAGTCCCAATCATCCAAACTTTCCCATGATTTGTGACGGGTCACAACGCCGGCGTTATTAGCCAAAAAATGCACGGCTCCAAACTCTTCAAAAACCCCCGAAGCGAGTTCCTCAACCTGGTTTCGATCTGAGATATCGCAGATTCGGCCATGCGCCGAATACCCCTTTGCGACGAGTCCATCAACGGCTAACTGCAGAGCATCTCCCTCTATATCAACAAGGACAACAGTCATACCCTCTTCACCGAGCCTGTCGGCAAGGCCTAGCCCTATGCCGCTTGCACCACCTGTGATAACAGCATTACCGGTCGAAAAATCCATCACTAGATCTCCTTCTGAGTGCCAACCCTTAGTTCCTTAAACGGCACTCCTTTATCAACACTTGGTTCTCTGGGAAGGCCAAGAACACGGTCTCCGATAATGTTTTTCTGAATTTCATCAGTACCGCCAGCTATACCTGCCTGAAAGCTTCCAAGGATAAGGCGCCCCCACCATTGGCCACGGTCACCTTCCATCCACGCGTCTGTTTCCATTCCAACGAGTTCATTTGCCAAGGACCTGACGTCACGAAGAATCTTGGACCCATGAAGTTTGCCTAAAGACCCGCCAGGGCCGGGAGTTTTCCCCGCCTTTAGTTCAGCTCGCGTCCGCATGGAAACAAGGCTTTTAGCAGTTTCCTCGCAATGGAGTTTCATCAGTTTCTGACGCAGAACCGGCTCATCCAATCTTCCGTTCTTGCGGGCGTGTTCTATCAGCCTCGAAGAATGAGGTGTGTTTATTCCTCCCGTGGATCCTGTTCCGATAGCGACACGTTCATACATCAGCATGGCGGTAGCTAGTCTCCACCCTTCATGAAGCGGACCCAGCAGATTATCCTTTGGGATGCGCAGATCAGTGAAAAAGACTTCATTGAAGTGCATACCCCCGTCAATCTGGTGAATCGGGCGGATCTCGATCGCTGGGTCGCGCATATCAACAATAAACATTGAGATACCAGCGTGTTTAGGGACTTCATGATCCGTTCTAGCGATAACAATTCCATAATCGCAAACATGAGCCAACGTCGTCCATACTTTTTGTCCGTTGATAATCCATTCATCCCCGTCTAGATCAGCGCGTGTCTGTAGGCTTGCAACGTCAGATCCAGCACCAGGTTCAGAGAACATCTGGCACCAGACCGTTCGAGCAGCAATATTGTCCGCAACGTACGCTTCTTTTTGCTCTTCCGTTCCGTATTCACTGAGCATTGGAAGGCACATTCCGTGACTGATCGTAAGTTGTGTCGTCATATCAGGGTATTTACTGTATTCCTCGCGCCATATAGCCTCATGGGCTTTAGTAAGGCCAGCCCCACCATATTCTTTCGGATAGGTCAGCCCAGCTAAACCAGCATCAGCCAACAGGCCCTGAAACGCTTTATTTTGGGCGATTGTTGCATGATCCCGAGGGTCGGGCTCGGACAGACTGATTCCTGTCGCGTGCTCATCGAGAAACGCGCGGCAGGTTGCTCGAAAATCAGATAGCTCCTGATCTGTGGGTGGTGCTTCGCTCATTTAAATACCTCTTTATCCAAGTTCCGCTGAATCTATAGATGACGCTAACACGCAAATCAGCTGAAACGGTAATCCAAAATAACAGGCTCCACTAGCTTTGTTCCGCCCAATCCCGACGATAGCCGTCTACGCTGAAAGTCGCCTAGAAAGCAGACCAATGGCTGAAGAAGACATTCAAGAACAAACAAAAAAGCGACGCACGTTCGCGATCATCAGCCACCCCGACGCGGGCAAGACAACATTGACCGAAAAGTTCCTCTTGTACTCAGGTCAAGTAGCCGAAGCAGGAACAGTGAAATCAAGAAAAAGCACACGTGCTGCCCGTTCTGACTGGATGGCCATGGAACAGGATAGGGGCATTTCCATAGCTTCTACAGTTCTTCAATTCTCCTATCGAGAACATGTCATTAACCTTCTCGACACCCCCGGCCACAGGGATTTCTCAGAAGACACCTACCGCGTCCTTGCCGCAGTCGATGCAGCTGTTATGGTTTTGGATGCTGCGAAAGGTATCGAAGCACAGACGCTGAAGCTATTTGAAGTCTGCAAGGCAAGAAACATGCCGATTCTCACCTTTATCAACAAGTGGGACCGGCCAAGCCTTGACCCCCTGACCTTAATGGACCAAATAGAAGAGTCAATCGGGGTGCAAACTACCCCCATCACATGGCCAGTTGGACCCGGAGGAGACTTTCGAGGCGTTATCGACCGAAGAACACATGAATTTGTCCGGTTCTCCCGAACAAGCCACGGGGCGACCATAGCACCTGAGGAGATTGTCTCTTCCAAAGATGCAGAGGCTCAAGAAGGCGAAATGTGGACACAGGCCCAAGAAGAAGTAGCCCTCTTCGATGGGATTGACGCAACCCACACCGATGAAGGCTTTCTCTCCGGTAGGACAAGTCCACTATTCGTTGGTTCGGCATTAACGAACTTCGGCGTGCGACACCTTCTTGACGCAGTAATAGACCTTGCCCCGAACCCCGGCCCCCGTGAAACCCAAGATGGAGGAACCCGAGACGTTCATGAACCATTTTCTGCATTCATTTTCAAAGTGCAAGCAAACATGGACCCCTCTCACCGCGACCGTGTAGCCTTCATGCGGATCAACTCTGGGTATTTTGAGCGAGGAATGCAAGTCACTCACGAGCGCCTCAACAAGGCGTTCAGCACAAAATTCGCCACATCCATGTTCGGAGCTGACCGAGGAACCGCCGAAGATGGATACCCCGGTGACGTCCTCGGTCTCGTAAATGCCAGCGACCTACGCATCGGAGACACACTCTACGTAGGGGAAAAAGTAGCGTTTCCTCCTATCCCGAGATTTGAACCTGAACTTTTCTGGAATGCCCGCCCGGTCGATATCTCAAAAACGAAACAATTCCGCAAGGGCCTCAGCCAGTTAGATGAAGAGGGCGTTGTCCAAGTTCTACGAGACCTAGATGCCCCTACCGCCACTCCAGTTCTTGGAGCTGTTGGACAAATGCAATTTGAAGTGTTCGCCCACCGCCTTGAACACGAATTCGGCTCAGTCGTGGAAATGACCCCGACAGCATGGGTCGTCGCGAGAAAAACGGATGCCGACACAGCGGAAAAAATACGTGACCTACGAGGTACACGTGTCCTAGGGTCGCTTGATGGAACACTATTTGCCCTTTTCGACTCAACTGGAAGACTTGCGAGAACGATCGATGAATACCCCGACTGGACATTGGAACGGGTCGTAGAAACAGTCGGATAAACACAAGAGAACCTCGTAACCTACGTCTCATTTATCCTTCGCCCATTTACCCTGAACGTATGGAGCAGAAAGCACCCGAAATCATCTTCACGCTTCTCATCGGAGCTGGCCTACTCTCAACGCTTTGTGTCCTAAAGTTCTCCGGAGCGCAACTCCGCCAAGAATTCAGAAAAATAGCCATGTTTCTAGCTTCCATTGTTGCTGTCGGAGCAACCCTAGGAAGCCTCTATTTCTCAGAAATGCGCGGTTTCCTCCCTTGTGACTGGTGCTGGTATCAGCGCATTGCTATGTACCCCTTGGCAGTTATCCTCCCGATGGCAACATTTCGGCGGGATAGAAGAATCATTCCGTATGCTCTAGTGCTGTCGGCTGTAGGAGCTGGCATATCGATATATCACTATCAACTTTAAGCCTTTCCCAGCCAAGGCTCCTCATGCTCCCTTAACGCCTCCTGCACCTACAGGTGGATAGAGGTTTTCGGGTTTGCGAGTATTCCGATGCTAGCGCTGGGAAGCTTCGCACTCATCGGTATCCTATTGCTAGCAACTCCACGACCATGGAAAGAGTAGCAACATGGTAGATATAGAACCTCCAATACCTGAGCCCATGCAACAACAGGAGCCAGTAAAGCAGAAAAAGATACTATACGGTTTCCTTTTCGTTCTGATAGGTGGTGCTGTCCTTCTAGGAATACTTTTAGCCGGCGGGAATAGCAGCAACGACACAGCCATTTCTTCTCCTTCCGTACCTAATGAGACCGAAGCCGAACCCACAGCCATTCCAAGCGAAGATAACAGCCAGACGGAAGAACCCATAAGTACGCCAAGTAATTCGATTCAAGAGCGTTTTGAAACTGGAACTGTCGAAATTATCGGCGAAGCACTTCCCCCTGACGAGAGTGTCGGACATGAAGCGCCAGGATTTAGAGCCCAACCCAATACCAGCTCGGAAATGATCGAAATCATGCCAGCCGATGGGACGGTACGCCTTATCGGGTTTTTTGCCCACTGGTGTCCACATTGCCAGCGGGAAGTTCCGAGAGTAGCTCAATGGCTGAATGAGAATAGTCTTCCCAATGGTGTTGAGGTAGTAGCTATCTCAACCTCAGTTCGTGAAGGAACACCGAACTACCCGCCATCTGAATGGTTTGAAGCAGAAAAATGGCCAACGCAAGTACTTGTTGACAGCCCTGAAAAGACGATAGCTGCTGCATACGGATTAACTGGATTTCCCTTCTGGGTTCTCGTTGATGGCGAAGGCGTTGTCGTCCATCGCAGCAGCGGAGAACTGACAGAAGAGCAATTTGCCTATCTTGTTTACTTAGCGGGAACGCTCGCGCCCCAATTAGCGTGACATCTCACGCTCGATCTAGAGGGTGATTTATCTAGTCGTTTGCCCAGCAGCGGCAACCACAGTTCGATTCTGCTGTGCACTCGCAGTTCGCTCCGCAAGTACATACTTCGCTGTTTTCTGTTAAGCCCATGACCCAATGGTAGCTATCTCCGCAAAATACGTAAAGGTTAATTATGCGGAATCTGCAATTAGATCTCCTAAAAGCAATAGTTGCTCTTCGCTGTTTCCAAGCGTAAGTTTCAATTGTCGAGCCATCAGAAAGAAACGATGTAGAGGGTAATCCCTGTCTACTCCGCCCCCGCCATGAAGGTGGGTGGCTGCGTGCACAACGCGAAATCCTGCTTCGGCCGCCCACCATCGGGCGATTGCGACTTTTTCTTCGGCCGGCTTGCCCGCATCTATTCTCCATGCAGCTTGTCGCGATGTCAGGCGAACTGCCTCTGTGTCAATATAGGAGTCTCCGGCCCTTTGGCTGACGGCCTGAAAGGTGGCAATGGGCCTATCAAACTGGTGGCGAATTTTTGTATACTCGGCGGCTAAATCTAGTGAAGCCTTACAGGCACCTGAAAGTATCGAACAGATTCCTGAATCAACGCGTAACCGGACCCAATCGAGTACCTCGGTCGTCGAAGCTGAACCTAAACGGTCACCTACGGCTTGATCAAGCGTGATCATTGCCTGCGACTGCCCCATCGTTGTTTCCCGAAGAGTACGTTCAACACCAGCAGAAGAAGTGTTTACAAGGTACACCCCGTCCTCTGTTGGCACCAGAATAATGTCAGCTTCCAAACCATACGGGACGAAATCAATCAGGCCGGATAATTTACCATCATCAACGAGTACCGTATCACCTGGTACAAGTCCTGCTGTTAGTACAAGCTCACCAGATGATATGCGTGGGAGCAACTCACCCTGTTGAGTATCTGTTCCAAATTCTTGGATAGGGAAGGCTCCCATTACAACGGTTTCTAGGAACGGGACAGGTGCCGCGAATTCGCCAATTAGCTCAAGGGCGGCAGTGATATTTAGGAAGCTTAGTCCTGCGCCGCCGAAACTCTCTAAGATGCCAGCTCCAACAATTCCAGATTCAGCCAATGTTTGCCAGAGTTCACTATCAAAAGACAGGTTGTTTTGCTCAATCTCACGAAGGCGCTCATGTGTTACTTTGTCCTCGAAGATCTGGCGAGTGAGATCACTGATGGTTTGCTGTTCTTCTGAAAAATCAAAATCCATACGTCCGCTCTACCGATCTGCCCGGGGGAAACCCATGCCAAACATCGTTATTAAATCCCTTTGCATCTCATTTGTGCCGCCTCCGAACGTGAGGATCACCAGCGAACGGTAGAGAGACTCTAATCATCCGTCCTCTTCAGGATTTTCGGAGACAAGATAGGCTACCTCATTGTAGATTTGCATCAATTTCCGAAACGCTCTTGTGTAGAACTCGGTCCCGTAAACTTTCACTGAGGAGGAGTCAGCAACATCGAGATGCTTTGTGGCGACGCTCCATGCCACTTTCCAGTTCAATAGTCGGAGGAACTCAAGTTCGGCGGTGACTTCGGCAAGATTTCGGCGGACCCAGGGAATATCAATCACCTTCGTCCCATCTGATCGATAATTACTCTTAGCCCAGTCGAGGGCCTCATCAATGCAGCGTTCAATCATCGCTGAGGAACATAGTGTGACGCGTTCCCTGTTTAGCTGGCTAGTGATGAGCCGCCAGCCCTGATTCTCCTCACCAATAATGCACGATGCTGGGACACGGACATCGTCAAAGAACGTGTGATTGATATTATGCGTTGAAAGCAGAGATAGGGGTTCGATCGTAATACCGGGCGTATCGATGGGAATAGCAAACAATGAGATTCCCTTATGTTTGGGCACATCAGGATCAGTACGTGCTGCTAGCCAAATGTAGTCGCAGCCTAAAGCAAGACTCGTCCAAGTTTTCTGCCCATTAATGATGTATTCATCCCCATCTCGGACTGCACGAGTTGTTAGGGACGCCAGGTCTGTTCCAGCGTCAGGCTCACTGTAGCCAATGCAGAAATGTAATTTCCCAGCAGCAATCTGCGGGAGGAAGAAATCTTTCTGCTCGTCGGTTCCGTACTCCATAATCGTTGGGCCAACGGTATTAATTGTGAGCATCGGAGCTGGTGAACCGACGCGCATCGTCTCGTCATAAAAAATGAATTGTTCGATAGCGCTTTTCCCTTGGCCACCGTACTCCTTGGGCCAGCCCATAGCGATCCAGCCATCTTCCCCTAGCTGCTCTACGAGTTTCCTTCGGACTGGCCCTGTACCTTCTTCTTGTTTTTGTAATTCGTGGATCTCTGGGGTGATGAGATTTGCGTAGTATTCGCGCAATTCTTCACGGAGCGCTTTTTGTTCGTCAGTGAAATCAATAAACACCCAAATCTCCTTTACTCAACTAATTGTTGCGCAATAGGTGGGGAAACGCCATTTTGTGCGTTATGTCTGAAAACTTCGCAATCTTAGCGAAAGCTCGTCCAGTAAGTCTTTGGGCTGTTTCTTGTACTTGGATATTTCTTCCTTGTGCATTAAAGATTTCCATTGGCCGGATTGCTCTATGATGAATGCTGGTAGCGGGCCAGCTGCTCTTAGTTGACTTTGGGTCGCTTCATTTCGGTGGATTAACTCAATTCGTAATGAGCTGGAGTCGCATGCTCCTTTCCAATCTCTTCTTCCGAAAGGGTTCCAGCCATGGGTGAGGTCACATAACTCACAACTATCATGTCCCACTGCTTTACTTAAGACGTAACGGAGTTCACCAAGGACTGATGAGCCAGCATTGTAAATCCCGAAAATAGCAACTGGGTTATTTCCATCCATGTCACAGGGTACCGTATGAGGTTAACTCCAAGCATTGTTAGCAGGTTAGGGCTGCATTGTATCAACGCTGATTTGCTGATCTAGTTGTGCGTTTCTTCGAAGTTCTTCAACCGCATCTTGATTGTTGTACCGATGATGTTGTTCGGAAATTGACCATACAAAGCGGGAAATACTGCTCGCAGGAACTCCGGCATTGATAAGAGCGCTTTGTGCTCTACGCATTGATGACCCCATTGTCAGTTGATCATCGACAAGTATGAAAATTCCGGCTTTGGGTAGTTCGAGTCCCCCTCTAACATTTACTTCGCCTGCAGCAGTCCCTTTTTCGAGGCAATTGAGGAATTCCCAGTTTCCGAATTCCGCTATTTTATGGCCAAGGCGTTCAGAGAATT